>DAOTVW010000376.1:0-3297 GCA_034436035.1 Anaerolineales bacterium | reverse complement strand
CCGCGTGTAAACCAGCGCTCTCAAACAATTGTCTTAATTGGATCAAGCGCGCTGTCGGTTGGTTGTCAAATTCACCAAAAGCCAGATAAGGTTCAATTCCCACATGCTGGATTATCCCAGGCGCGCTGATTTGCGCCGAAATTTGACATAACCCAATGAGAACCGCTTCTTTCCCCAATGACTCTGCTAACTGAGCGGGGGTCTCTATTCCGTTTTGGAGGGGCAAAACGATACTTTCTTTCCCCACCAAATGCTTAAGCCCATTCAATATCAAGGGGATTTGCCAGGCTTTCACAGCCACAATCACCAGATCAACCTTGCCGATATCTCGGGGATCTTCAGTGGCTAGAGAAGGCTGAACGACAAAATCACCCGATACTCCGCAAATACGAATCCCATGCTCTTGAATTGCTTTTAAATGATCACCCCGCGCTACCACACTTACATCTATACCCGCTTTGAGTAATCGCGCGCCAAAATACCCTCCCACTGCTCCACTTCCGTAAATTGCAACTTTCATTAAAACCTCCCAACAGTTTTATTAGCGTAGGTCAGTTTGCCTTGACACATCGCTTTATCAGTGATAATCTTACGCTCGTTAATTGTTGTCATCAGTATTATATACTTATGACAGCAGCAATATTATCAAAGAAAGATGGAGATCGAAAGATGAGTGAACGTATTATTGGCACTGTCAAATGGTTTAACGCTGCAAAGGGCTACGGATTCCTAGGGCGTGAAGACGGTGAAGATGTGTTTGTGCACTTTACTGCCATTCAGACAGATGGCTACCGCAAATTAGTCAAAGACCAGAAAGTGGAGTTTTCAATAGAAGAAGGACCAAAAGGTTTACAAGCTGCAAATGTAGTTCCCCTCTCATAAATTACAACTGAACATGGAGAATAACAGCAGGGCCACGCAAAAGTGACCCTGCTGATTTTTTAATTTGACTGCCACTCGGTGTGAAAGATGCCAGGCTGGTCTATGCGTTGATAGGTATGTGCTCCAAAATAATCCCGTTGTGCCTGGGTCAAATTAGCAGGCAATCGCTCGCTGCGATACGCGTCATAATATGCTAGAGAAGCGCTCATTGCCGGCAATGGAATGCCGATAGCGACTGCGGTACGGATCACCTCGCGCCAGGCATCCTGTGCATCAAATAAAGCTTGGCGGAAAAAGGGAGCCAGCATTAAATTGGGCAAGTCGGGTTGCTCTTGAAATACCTGGCGCACATCATTTAGAAATTGTGCCCGGATGATACAGCCACCGCGCCAAATACGGGCTATTTCGCTCAAATTCAATCCATAATCATAACTCTGGCTGGCAACTCTTAACATCGCCATCCCCTGTGCATAAGAGCAAATTTTAGAAGCATAAAGGGCCTTACCAATCGCTTCGATCATCCAATCCCGTTTTTTATCCAATCTAAATGTTGGACCACTCAATATTGGTGCGGCTGCAACTCTCTCAGCGCGAATAGCGGATAACAAACGAGCTTCGACTGCAGCATTGATGGTCGGGATTGGCACACCGATGTCAAAGGCGTCCTGACTAGTCCATTTGCCCGTTCCTTTTTGCGCCGCTTCGTCCAAGATCATTTCGACCAATGGTTTTCCGGTGAGCGTATCGCGCACTTTAAATATCTGGGCGGTTATCTCAATTAAGTAAGAAGAAAGAACACCTTTATTCCAATTTTCAAATACCTGGCTCAATTCGTTCGCTTCCAGATGCAACGCGCGCTTAAGCAAATCATACGCTTCAGCAATTAATTGCATATCCCCATATTCGATACCATTGTGAACCATTTTAACGTAATGACCAGCGCCTCGGGGACCCAGATAGGTTACGCAAGGCTCGCCGTTCACTTTTGCAGCGATCGCTTTAAACAACGGCTCAACTTGTCGATATGCGTCAAGATGCCCCGATGGCATAATGCTAGGACCATGTAGGGCACCCTCTTCGCCTCCTGAAATGCCCACGCCTAAATACTGAAAACCCTGTGCCTCTAATTGCTGGGCACGCCGTTCGGTATCTTTGAAATATGAATTGCCACCATCGATGACAATATCCCCTTTTTCAAGGTACGGTTTGACTTCATCGATAACTTGATCTACCGCCTCTCCGGCTTTTACCATAATCATTACTCGCCGTGGTTTTTTCAATGCGGAGACAAAGGCGGGAATTGTTTCATAGGGTTCGATATTCTTCCCTGCAGCTGGACCAGCCATAAACTCCTCAGTTCGTTTGGCAGTGCGATTAAAAACCGCCACCCGAAACCCATTTCTTTCCATATTTAGCACCAGGTTTTGCCCCATTACAGCTAAACCAATCAATCCTATATCACACTGTCCCATAATAACCTCCATTTTCATTCATTCATTATATCTCTAAAAAAGAATGGAGAAGATTGTATCAATGTCAAACTATTTTATGCCCGTTAGGCACATCATATCATTTAACTCTATAGTAGCCCATATTGCCGCAATTCGGAAAAGATTGAATAACAAGAGTTTGAAAAGCAATAATTTACGCAAAATTAATCTCGAAAAAGGGAAACCTTCCAAATTTGTAAGGTGTAAAGCTTGAATTTTTCTTTATAATGTAAATGGCACTTGGGCGAGTGTCAAAAAGAGCAAGCCGTCCGGCTTGTTCTTTTTATTTTGCATGAATTATAACTAATCAGGTTTAATAGCAATAACGTTTTATGAAATAATTATCACAACGAATTTATAAAACTAACGCCATACTAAAACTAACGCCATACTGTCACCATTCATGTCAACATTCTGCTATACCACCAAATGGCGGCATTCAAAGGGGTAATGACATTGGACAATAAAAAGGTATTAGGGGAGAATTTTCCATTTCGATGATCGAGTAGCTGCAAACCTTCTTGGTGGGCAGCGTATCGAGACCCGCTCTTAATGATTCCGACAAACACTTCGACTAGCTCAGTACAACGCTTAACCAACGGATTACCGCAAGTTAAGTAGCTTTCATTGTGCATTGAAACCAATTCTTTAAACAATCTTGTTCATCTTGTAAACCCTGTCTAAATTCTGTCATGGGTAGAATTTATTCCTATTCCTTATCAGCTTATTCGTAATTCAACGAACCCCTTTCCTCACTCGTATTCAAACATGATGCGAATATGATAAAATTGATAATACTATTCCGTTCGTAACTTTTCACGATTTGCTTCATCTAATGAGTAACGATAAATTAAAAGACGATCTATCCCTCGAAGCTCTACGCAATGGCGATCGAGCTGAATTTGCCCGCTTAGTCGAGCAATAT
>DAOTVW010000375.1:0-2909 GCA_034436035.1 Anaerolineales bacterium | reverse complement strand
ATTTGCGGTATTGTTTTTGACAATGTTATTGTTTGCTGCACCTAAATAAATCCCGAGCCAGTTAGATTCAACTTTATTCCCCTCGATAAGACTATTCGGTGTTTTGTAAACATGAATGCCAGCATAGGCGTTAGACTTAGCAGTGTTATTTCTTATCACAATTTCATTACATTCGTGTGGGTAAATGCCCTTTCTATTGGCGTAAACACTGTTGCTCTCGATCACGTCATTGGATTCTCTCAGTAAGTAAATTCCCCGGTCATTAAAATTTGCAAAATTGTTTCTAACAACATTGTTGCTCGCTTCACCCAAGTATATGCCGATCGAATTGGATTCAGCGGTATTTCCTTCGACTAGTCCATTTGCAGTTTTATACAGAGAGATGCCAACGAATTCGTTGGACTTTACGGTGTTGCTTCTCACCATTACTTCGCTACACTCAATTATTTCTATACCTTTGCCATAAGACGTATCTCTTTTCCTATTCGAGTTAGCGGTATTATTTTCAATTACGTCTCCATATTCTCTGTATGCATAAATGCCGACATTATTCGAGTTGCACGTATTATTTCTGATCATATTATTGCTCGAGTATTCCAAAGATATTCCAAGCCACGTTGATTCAACAGTATTGCCTTCCACAACATTGTTTGAACCAGCTACCAGAGCAATACCTCGCCAATTGGAATTCGGAATGATGTTATTTTTGATCAAATTATTACTTGAATCTTGCAAGGAAATGCCAAAGCCGGAATGCGTAATATAATTGTTTGTTAATGCATTATCGTTTGAATCATAATATAAACCAATGCCAGAAGTAGTCATAGAATCAAAAACATTGTTGTCAATTGTATTGCTATGTGAAACCTCCACATAAACGCCATGATCCATAGAACTGGCAGCATTATCCTTGACTGTACAGTTACTTGCTTGATATAACCAAATGCCTACCCCTCTTCCTGAAACACTCACTACAGTAAACCCGGCTATAGTTACGTTAGCTGCGTGTACATAAAAAACCCCGCGCCAGGCCTCAGTGACTTCTACGGTTACCGCGTCTCTACCTTCCCCTAACAAGGTAACCGGCTTGTAAACGTCCACATACGGATCTTCCGTATACGTTCCTGAAGCTACGTGAACTGTACCGCCTTCCGCCACAGCGTTAATACCATCTTGAATCCTATTAAAGTGAGTTACACTCCAACCTGGGGTTGCAGAAGTAAAGTCATCATCGACCCAAACCTCAAGGGGTTGTGCTTGTAAGAGAAAACCTGAAACAAAACAAACTAAAAATAACAACAAACAATTGCGCTTCATAGAACATTCTGTTGTTCAATGAGTTTACATTATCACCCTTTTCAGTCCGCAGTATAACTTCTTTGAGGTAAACCGCCAAGAAGATATTGCCGGCCTAGCTTCAGCTGGTTTTATGCTGACCCCCAAAGTAATACCTCGTTTCCCCTCGTGTTTTGCAACCCGCTAAGGGGTCAGGAAGGAGAACCAGGGGGTATCCACCACTGATCTCGCCCAAAGCTAGGCAGGCATGTTGAGGAAGAGCTTTCACCAGGCCGGTCAAGGAGCTTTCCTCGATCATTCCTGACTTCGCCACCCACTTTATGTCCTCCTCTAGTGGCAACCGGAACACGAACAGGTTATCCGCGGCCCGTAAAACCCCTTCCGGAAGAGCTGTGGGTGTATTCGTAATAAAGAAACTCGTGATCCCGGTGTGTCTTGCCCTCGTCACCAGGGCATCGATCCCCTGCGGGGTCACATAGAGGTGCGCCTCCTCGAAAAACACGAACGGGACTTTTTCTTCCTCCTCCACAAGGGCAAAGAGGAACCGCAAAAGCGCCTGGGCAAACCCCATCCTCGCCGGTGTCGAAAGCCCGGAAAGGTCGAACGCTATTGCCCCTCCCTCCCGGATTTCCTTCCAGACCCCCGCAAACGACGAGGCCTCTAGCGGACTTCCTTGAACAGTGGAAATTTATCCGGTCATTTCCCCCGTCTGAGGCGGGGATCCAGAACATCGCGAATGCCGTCACCCAAGAGGTTGAATCCCAGAACGGTAAAAAAGATAGCCAGACCAGGAAACGTGGAAACCCACCACTGTCCGGGAAGGTATCTTCGGCCATCGGTGACCATGACCCCCCATTCCGGCGTAGGGGGTTGAGCCCCTAAGCCCAGGAAGCCTAGACTCGCTGCTGTCCGAATGATTCCGCCCATTTCTAAAGAAAGCTGCACAATGATCGGGGAAATGCTTAGGGGAAGAACATGGCGAAAGAGGATACGCCATCTGCCTGCCCCGACCGCTCGTGCCGCCTCAACATAAGTTTCCTCGCGAATGGCCACGGCCCGACTTCGCGCCACCCGGGCGAAAACCGTCCATTCCGTCATGGAAATCGCAATAATGACATTCTCCAAACTTGGCCCGAGGGCTGAGGAGATAGCCATTGCCAAAATTAGTTGCGGGAAAGCCATGAATATATCGGTGATCCGCATTAACAAATCATCGATAATTCCACCGAAATAACCGCATAGTAATCCAATGATTGTCCCACTTACTCCTGCAAAAAGGGCGACAATGCCAGCGATGCGCAAAGATATTTGGGCTCCGAACAGAAGACGGCTAAGGATGTCGCGGCCGAGCTGATCCGTGCCCAGGGGATGCGTTCGGCTTGGGGGCTTTAAGCGCTCGAGGGGGGCAGTAGCAATAGGATTGTAGGGCGCCACATAAGGAGCGACGATGGCGGTGATAACTAAAGCGATGATGATGAACAGACCCGCAAGAGAAAGAGGGGTTCCTTTGATTGCGCGCCAAAGTTCAGACAGAAATCCTCGTCGCATCTTAGTGGTATCGGATCTTCGGATTGAGGTAGGCATAGGAAAGATCGACGACGAGGTTGATAACG
>DAOTVW010000374.1:0-1917 GCA_034436035.1 Anaerolineales bacterium | reverse complement strand
GGTGCCGTCACTATTTTGACATACAACAATCGGCACCAGTTGACCGAACATTTTTATTGAGGCAATCGTTTCATGAATATCAGCTTTATAGTTGCATTCTTGTAGTTGTTTATCCACAATGATTTTGTCAATGTTTACCTGTTTCATGCAACGCATTATCTTTTTGATGTTTATCTGTTTCATAAGAACTCCAAAAAGGGGGCAAATGATGCCCCCTCATTGGTTTCTATAATGCTTTTTTCAACAGACGTGGACGGTTTTTATCCCTGTTCATTATCCGCCACTGTCTATTAAACATTTCCACCAGGTTGCGTTCGTCACCTGCAAGCTGTATGGCCTCATGAAGATTGTCGGCCAACTGGAGATCAAACTCATTGACCTGATCCAACTTTCTGCTGATTGCCTTCATTCGAACCATACGCATAATTAAGCACCCAACCGATCATATTTGGCAACCTTGTTACGGGTACGCCGCTCGCCGCCCACCTCATAAGTATCAATGATGACATCTACTTGCAATGTGGCGCCGACCAATTCGGAGATGTCCAGTTGCTTTGAGGGCTTGATGCCGGCTGCCTGCAGGAAGGAAACAAGCTTCCAGGCCGCTTGTGGCACCAAAGCAATGTTGTCAAACACGCTTCGGCCAGAGAAAATGGGATCATCGACCACATCCAAACGAATCTCCAGCATGGGGTTTCCCGCCTGAGATACCTTGTGATTGGCTATGGCTACAACCATCTCATACTTCCCCTCGGGTAAGGGGTCCCGTTGATTGACCTCAATCGGGTCAAAGTCCAATGTGATGATGCTCATGGTTCAAACCTCCTGTTATTAATTAATATCTTTCCGCCCACCGGCGGTTACTGCCTGTTTAGGTTGATTCGAAAACAACAATTCAAAGTCCTGAGTTATCGTCGACGGCAATTGCCTGAAGGTACGGCTGCCAACAGTTTGCAGAAGCGGCTGGGGATTAGTTAACCAATGATAAATGCCACTTGTTACTCGGGTAACGAATACCGTATCGAAGATAGCAAGAATCTTGTTAGGCAACTGCTTGCCATAAACCAAAGGAAGCTCTTTGATGCGTCCGGTTAATTCATCACGTTCGGCTTGGAGATGGGCACACAGGATAAAGTTTTTCGTTGAGGCCGCCAGCGCCATAATGATTTCCACTATTTTGTCTATTGCCTGGCCCCAATCTTCAAACTGAGGTCTAGAGCGCTTGTTGATCTGCATTACCGCTCCCAACACGGCATCACTTAACCCGGTTAATCCGTCAACAACGATGTTGTCAATAAATTCACCAGTCATGGCGGCATTCATGTCATTGATAAAACTGACATAAATGTCGTAATTTGACCGGCGATTTCCACGGTCGAGGGTCAGGGAAATTTGGCCGACAAGGGTAGTATAGTCAATGACAGTCATATTGATGTCGCCGGGCCAATTGTCAAGTTGATTGAGTTCATTCGGCCCAATTGACACATACGGAACAGTCAGGCTGTGAAATCCTGTCGGGTCAAAATTAGCCAACAAGGTGTGTCCTGATAATGTTGACATCGACTGAGTTTTTCCAGTCTTACTGTCTCCAAGAATCATGATATTATTTGACATTATCTTTTCCTCCTTTAACGTTGAGACGTTTGGTAACATTCTTATTACGCACGACTTTTTTGCGAAATGACGAACGGGTAACTGGACGAACAATGTTGTTGATGCGTTCAAGAATGTCATTAACGGTAACATCAAAGGTCTCAACGATATTAGAAACAGTTATCGGCGCATGACCGCATAAATAGTGACCGTCAATTACCAGGCGATTATTGTTGGTCAACGCAATGCGGCTCATGAGATTGACTCCTGTTCATAAGGAAACCACCGTTCTTCACGGTAGTTCCGCAAGAGGTTTTCTTCAAT
>DAOTVW010000373.1:0-21777 GCA_034436035.1 Anaerolineales bacterium | reverse complement strand
CGACAATTAATAATAAAACCTGACAGGTCTCCATAGAGGTATTGCGTACCAAGCTTCTTGTCCATGTACGCGATTCAATTATCATTGGCCCTGATAAGACCTGTCAGGTTTGAACCAGGTGGCTTGTCACAAAAGGCTTTCCTAGCGTGTTTCATGTCCATGCAGGCGACAATTAATAATAAAACCCGACAGGTCTCCGAAAAAGTCTTCCATACCGAATCTCTTGTCCATGCGCGCGATTCAATTAGCATTGGCTTTGGTAAGACCTGTCAGGTTTGAACTGGGTGGTTTGCGAGGAGGCATCAATGGTGGAAATTCAGGTTACATTGGGGTTGTTACAATAGTAGATTATTTTCACCGCTCTATATATTATAACTTGACCAGCGTATCGAGAACCTCTCTTAACGATTTCGACAAGCACTTCGACCAGCTCAGTACAACGCTCCACCAATAGATTGCTGCGGATTGAGTAGCTTTTGTCGCGTGTCGAAACCCAGTCTTTAATAAAACCATGTTCATCTATTAAATCTTGTCTATGGTATGAGCGGCGCTCTTTGCAACAGAAGCAATCTCCGTCCTGCCTGGTAGATGGCTCCGCTTCGTTTACCACAACCATCGCCAGCGTCATTTTCTATTTATAAAATCACACAGGGATGGTGATGTGTTTTTCCCCTTTTAGCGTATAATTAGAAATAATTAAAGAGACACCATCCACAACAACAAACACTTTTCGAGAATAGACGATCTTATTCCTTAGGAGACAAATGCTGCTCCATTCCGCTTCTCAATTAATCACATTGGCTGGCGGTCCTCAAAGAGGGCACGAACTGGGTAACCTGGCGATTATCCCTAATGGGGCAGTTTTAATTCGTGCTGGCGTGATTGAAGCAGTCGGAAGCACACCCGAGCTACGAGCAGCCTATCCTGATGAACCGGAGTTTGACGCACTGGACCGGGTTGTGATGCCCGGATTTGTGGATCCACACACTCATTTGATTTGGGCTGGTGATCGAGCCGCAGAATTTGAGATGCGTTTAGAAGGAAAATCCTACCTGGAGATACTCGAGGCAGGTGGCGGAATACTGTCCACCGTCCGAGCAACCCGTAGCGCCTCCTTGACCTCTTTATTGGATCAAACCCGCTTGCGCTTATGGTCGATGTTTGAACACGGCACCACTACCGCTGAAGCGAAAACCGGCTATGGGCTGAAAACCGCCGCCGAACTCCGTTTATTACAAGCTCTGCTAGCCTTAAACCGTGAAGGACCGATGGAACTGGCATACACATTCCTTGGGGCACATGCCATTGCTCCAGAATATAGCGGACAAGCGGATGCCTATACCGATTTGATTTGCAGCACCATGCTACCCATGATCAAAGAATGGTGGCCCCTCCACGCACCAGAACAGCCCTTACCCTTTGTAGATGTCTTTTGCGAAAAAGGGGCATTTGACCTTACCCAAACTCGGCGCATCCTCGAAACTGCGCGTGATTTAGGGTTTCCCCTTAAAATACACGCCGATGAATTTTTGAACCTGGGCGGCGTGCCCCTGGCGGTAGAATTGAATGCCGTCTCTGCCGACCATCTCGTCAAAACCTCTGATGAGGATATCCGTTTGTTAGGGCAAAGCAATACCGTAGCCGTAGCCTTGCCCTGTACCCCATTTGGACTGGCGGAGAACGACTATACCCCTGCCAAGAAAATCCTTGCCAATGATGGTATCTTAGCCCTCGCATCTGACCTTAACCCCGGCACAGCCTGGTGTGGAAACATGCAGTTCGTCATCGCTTTAGCCTGTCGTTATCTAAAATTAACTCCCGCCCAAGCCATTGCCGCCGCAACGATTAATGCTGCAGCAGCCATCCAACGTGCCGACCGAATTGGTTCCATCGAGGTCGGCAAACAAGCCGATCTGATTGTTTTAGAAGTAGACGATTACCGCCATCTTGGCTATCGGTTTGGCACTAATCTGGTGAAAACCGTCATCAAACAAGGCCGCATTTATCCCGTCTAATTTTCATCATGCTGATACTCTCGCTTGAATCGGTGCGCCCCTACTATCCTGCCAACGATATCGTTCATGGGATTGACCATATTGAGCGGGTCTATGCTTTAGCAAAAAGAATTTCCGCAAAAGAAAATGCCAATTGGAAAATCGTTCAGGCAGCGGTATTGCTGCACGACGCCCAACCGCCCCAGGCAAACTTTTCAGCAGTAAACGGAATGACAAATCCACGCGCACAACATCAAACGGATTCGGCGACATTAGCAGCACAATTATTAAGCGACGCGGGTTGGGATGCTCCGCTCATAGAGGCGGTCATCCATTGTATCCGTTCCCATCGCTTTCGTAATTCTGCCGAAAAGCCATCTACACTCGAGGCGCAAATTTTATTTGATGCCGATAAATTAGATGCCATCGGTGCGGTTGGGGTGGCACGCGCAGTCGCCTATGCCACGCAACAGGGGGAGCCTTTCTATGCCACGCCTTCGCAACAGTTCTGTGAGACTGGCGTTTTAGCAGAAGGTGAAAGGCACAGTGCATATCATGAATTTATTTACAAACTCATCAAACTTCCCACGCTTCTATATACAAACACAGCCCGTCAACTCGCCCAGGAAAGACAAGCCTTGATGATCCAATTTTTCGAACACCTGAAACAAGAATGCGAACCTGGCGAGATAGCAAAGGAATTATCATCCTAATTCAGGGAGGCTCGTATGCCAATCCAACAAGAAGACGTGATTCAGTGGTTAAAAAACTGTGCCCAAGTAATTTCCAAAAATAGAGACTACCTTGTCGAATTAGATGCAGCAATCGGTGATGCGGATCACGGAGTCAACATGGAACGCGGGTTCAATGCCGTTGTTGCAAAATTGCCAGAATTGATAAACCAGGATATCGGGACGATCTTGAAAACTGTCGGGATGACTTTAGTATCGACAGTGGGCGGAGCGAGTGGGCCGCTCTATGGAACTTTTTTCTTACAAGCTGGCATGAAATTGAGCGGCAAAAAAGAACTCAGCCTCGCTGATTGGGTTGCAGCACTCGAAGCAGCGGTACAGGGCGTGGTGATGCGCGGTAAAGCCCAGGCCGGCGACAAAACTATGCTGGATGCATTGCTCCCCGCACTAAGCGTATTGCAGCAAGCCCAAGCGGAGAACCTTCCCTTGCATGAAGCACTGGAAAAGGCAACCAGCGCAGCAGAAGAAGGTATGCATGCCACCATCCCTCTCCAGGCACGGAAAGGACGCGCTTCGTATTTGGGAGAACGCAGCATCGGGCATCAAGACCCGGGCGCTACCTCCGCCTATCTGATCCTCAAAGCAGCCAGCGATACCTGGAGCGCAATATCTTAAGTAAGGTTAAAATTGACTGACCATGGTTAGCTTAGTCATTGTCTCGCATAGTCATGCATTGGCAGAAGCACTAGCAGCTCTCGCCCGCCAGGTTGCACCAGCATCCTTAACTATCGCTGTTGTGGGCGGCATAGGCGAAAATCACCAGGATTTTGGCACCAATGCCCTCGAAATTGTTGAGGCAATTCAATCTGTCTATCAAGAGGAGGGGGTGCTTGTTTTTAGCGATTTAGGCAGCGCTGTGCTGAGCGCCGAGATGGCGCGCGACCTCTTACCGGAGGATAAACGGCCGAAAATATATTTATCCGCTGCTCCCTTGGTGGAAGGCGTTTTAGCTGCGGCGGTGCAAGCCAGTTTAGGACAGCCTTTGGAGGCCGTAGAGAGTGAAGCGCTGCAGGCGCTCATCCCGAAACAAGAACAACTTAGCAGTGAAACGGTTATTCCGCAAATACAACCATCGGCTCATCCCCCATTTCCCAGTGAGCCAAAAAGCATTGTTGTTAAATTAACAAACCCGCATGGGCTTCATGCTCGCCCAGCAGCCCAATTTGTGCAAACCGTTCTGTCTTATGAAGCCCAGGTGACGGTGCAAAAACGAGGGCAACCTCAAAAAATCGCCCCCGGTAACAGCCTCAATGCCCTAACCTCCCTAGGCGCGATCGCGGGAGATGAGATTGTGATTACTGCCCAAGGCAAACAAGCCCAAGAGGTATTACAAGCCTTGCAAGCCCTGTTAGTCGAAAAAATCCCCGCCCTCGAAACTACCCAGAACATCACTCCCGAACGCGGCGAAGCAAGCGTCGTTGCGGCTCTCGATAGGATAGAAAAGGATATCTCGGCTGCCATCAAAGGAATCCCTATTTCCGAAGGTATTGTGATCGCACCAGCGCTATTTGCTAAACGTAAATTCACTCAACCACCCCAGAGTGCAGCCACAGATCCCATCACAGAATGGAATCGCTTACAAAGCGCAATCCAACGCACTCAAATCGCACTCGAAAAGCGTTATCAAACTATTGTCGATAAAATCGGCGAAAACCAAGCCGCTATCTTCAAAGCTCACCAATGGATGCTCAAAGACCCGCTTCTGCTAGAAAAAGCGCAACAGTTAATTCTGGATAAAGGGGAAAACGCTGTTGCTGCCTGGCAATCCGTCATCGAAGAAACCATTCAAACCATGACGCAAGTGGAAGACCCCTATATCCAACAACGCAGCGCGGATGTGCGCGATATTGGCAATCAGGTATTGCAAGAATTTTTCGGTGGCGCGCCGCCTTTCGTCCAACCAGAACAAAGCGGAATACTCCTGGTAGATGAACTCAACCCAAGTGATATTGTCCAGTTAGATCCTCAAAAAATTCTCGGTGTCATCACCCATGCCGGTGCCGCCACATCCCATGCGGCGATATTGTTAAAAGGCTTAGGGATACCAGCTGTGAGCGGCATTGACCTGAATCTACTGGGAGTTGAGGAAGGGGAAATCATTGCCATGGATGGATCACAAGGGCTGGTTTGGCTGCACCCCTCCGCAGAGCTGCAGGATCAATTAAATGCTATTCGAGAGATATGGGAGAAGCGCCGCCAAGCCTTATCCCAAATTCGTCACCTGCCCGCCATAACAATCGATGGGAAGAAAGTAGATGTCTACGCTAATGTAGGCGGTTTGGCAGAAGCCCAAATCGCGGTTCAAAACGGCGCAGAGGGTGTCGGTGTATTACGCACCGAGTTTCTTTTCCTGAAAAGGGATACCCCTCCCGGCGAAGAGGAGCAAGTGCACATATTAGAACAAATTGCCACCACTTTAGCAAACCGTCCCATCATAGTGCGGACATTGGATATCGGCGGGGATAAAGCACTGCCATATCTCCCCTTACCCACTGAATCCAACCCTTATCTCGGCGTTCGGGCAGTTCGGCTTTCTTTCCAAAACCCTGATCTGTTTTCAACTCAGCTACGGGCAATATTAAGGGCTGCGAAAACTCACCCCTTGCGCATTATGCTGCCGATGATCGCGACATTGGAGGATATCCAAAAATCACGCATCTGGTTGGAGAAATCTCATCAAGAATTAGAAGAAAAACATATCGCCCATGGCTGGCCCGTGGAAATGGGAATCATGGTGGAGATACCTTCGGCAGCATTGTTAAGCGCCAGGTTGGCTGATGAGGTTGATTTTTTCAGCATTGGCACCAACGATTTAACCCAATACACAATGGCAGCGGAGCGTGGTAACTCGAGCTTGCTCGAATATAGCGACGCCCTACATCCAGCCATTTTGATGGAAATTGAAAAAGTAGTTTTAGCAGCCCACACCAAAGGAAAATGGGCAGCAGTATGCGGTGAAATCGCCAGCGATACGATCGCAGTACCTGTACTGGTTGGCTTGGGTGTCGATGAGTTGAGCCTTGTCCCTAGTGAAATACCCTCTATCAAATCAATCATCCGCTCTTTAAGGTATGATGATGCCCGAGCGCTAGCACAAGAAGCGCTCGCTTGTGCCACTGCTTCAGAAGTGCGCCAACTCGCAAAAGCGTTCCATCAGAAACTGACGCCCCTCAAGATAGATGGTTAATTCATCCTATAATTCAGACCAATGCTTGGGCGAGCACCTGAGCAGGATGTAATGCATTTCGTTGCGTCCCGTGTTTGATTTGTTCTTCACAACTGATCCCAGCGGCTACAATGAGGGTCTTTTCATCTTGCGCACGGACTGCCGGGAACAGGGTCACTTCACCCATTTTCATCGACAAATCATAATGCTCTGCTTCATAACCAAATGAACCCGCCATTCCACAGCAAGCAGAACCAGCCTCCTGCACCTCGTACCCCAGATATGCCAACAATTCCTCGCTATACTGAGTGCCAATCAATGCCTTCTGATGACAATGACCATGCAGTAAGATTTTCCCGCTTTGGGGTTTGAAAATACCTTCTAAATTGCCGGCGTGCATTTCATGCCATAAAAATTCTTCAAAAGAGGAAGTTTGCTGAGCAATCCGTGTCACCCGTTCATCATTGGGTAACAATGCCGCGTAGTCATCAATGAGCATGGAAATATCACTGGGTTCTAACCCAACAATAGGAAAGCCTTTTTTAGCATAGGGGGTGAGGCTGGCAATAGCACGCAACGCTTTTTTGCGGGCAAGGAGTAGATTGCCCTTGGAGAAAGCCGGCCGTCCAAAATCATGCTCCTTCGGGACAATGACGTGGTAGCCTAAGGCTTTTAACACCTGATAAGCCGCTTGAGCCACCTCTGGATAATTGTAGTTACGGGTCACATCGACGAGCAAGACAATCGCCCGTTGCGCGTCAGTCGCTTGTTTTTGACGGCGCAGCCAGGCGTCAAAGGTTTCCTGCGCAAAATCCGGTAACGGACGCGCTGGAGCTAAGTTCAATACGCGGTTCATGATCCCCCTGATCCAACTCATTTTGAGGAATACATTTGTCAGCGGCGCCATCCATCCGCTTGCGAGGCGACTTAGATCACCAAAGTAGGAAAAAAAGCGAGCGCGTAATGGAAAAATATGGGTTCGATAATACTGATGGAGATATTCTGCTTTGAGCCTTGCCATATCCACCGTGGAAGGGCATTCGGTCTTACAAGCTTTACAGCTCACACACAAGTCCAGTGTTTGATACACTCCGGCATCGTTGAAATCGATTTTCCCCGAGATCGCAGCACGGAGAACATTGGCACGCCCTCGCGTACTGAGTTGTTCATCGCGTGTGGCTTTATAGGTAGGGCACATTGTCCCGCTTAATTGACGACAGAGGGCAGTTCCGTTACATAATTCAATGGCGCGGTCAAAACCCTGAAATTCACCGAAATCCAGCAATGGTTTCATTGGCAAGGTTTGATAGTGCGCGCCATAGCGCAAGTTTTCCGTCATGGATGGTCCATCCACAATGTCACCAGGGTTGAAAAGGTTTTGTGGATCAAAAATGCCTTTGACCTGTTTAAAAAGGTGATACATTTCATCCCCAAAAAACAGGGGGTTGAGCCAGCTTCGCAAACGTCCGTCACCATGTTCACTCGAAAGCACACCGCCATACGCTTTGAGCAGTTCGCTGGCATGCTCCAAAATCTTGGGGAATTTTGCAACATCGGCCTCTAGCTTGGCATTGAGTAAATTATGTACATGTAAACACCCGGCGCTGGCATGCGCAAAATATGCGATTTCGTGATCGAGATCAGTTTTACAAAAAGTTTCCAATTCCGTAATGTAATCGGCAAGATATACGGGTGGAACGGCTGCATCATCCACAATGGCAAGCGGTTTGATATCTCCACGCATGCCCATCAAGATGCCAAAGCCCGCCTCCCGCACTTTCCAGACCGTTTGGATGGCAGTTGGATCGGTTAGATTCACGATTGCATAATATGGCACCCGATGCTTCTGAAGCTGCTGTTGCAGCTTTGCTAATTTTCCCTCAAGCTCAGTTAGGCTATCGCCATAAAATTCTGTGATCAGCACACAATGCGGTTTGCCTTGCAAAAAAGTACTTAATAAACCGGCATATTTTGGTGCATTCGCCACCAGATCAATACTTAATCGGTCAAGCAGTTCAACGGCTGAGGGTTCAACTTCTAATATAAGAGGAACAGCATCCAGCGCAGGCCGCAATTCATTAAAGTGGATAACCGCCAACGCATTCCGGCGCGGTGTTTCAACCAAATTAAGGGTCGCTTCGGTGATGAAACCAAGCGTGCCCTCTGAGCCACAAATCAGCTTGGCGAGGTTGAAACGGGGATCATATTTCCACCGAAAAGAGAGCCCCTCACCATCCGTTAACCGATCCAGGTTATATCCCCCGCAGCGCCGCCAATGCGCAGGAGTGCTTTTACGGATAACAGCAAGGTTGTGCGGATCACGCACAAGCGCCAGCATCTTGCGGTAGATCTCGCCCGCGCGATCCTTTTGCTGGGCGAGCTGCGCTAACTCAGTTTCTGTCTTTGGGGAAAATTCAACCAGAGAGCCATCGTCGAGAATGATTTTTACACCCAAAACATGGTCAGCGCTCATCCCATACAGAATGGAGTGGCTTCCAGAGGAATTATTCCCCACAATCCCCCCCAGGCTAGCCCGCGAGGCAGTAGCCGGGTCTGGCCCATATTTTAGGTTATAAGGTCTGAGATAATTGTTCAATGATGCCAAGAGCGTGCCCGGTTGAACGCACGCCCATTTTTCCTCTTGGTTGACTGCTACAATTTTATCGAGATAGGGCGTGGTATCGATTACCAGCGCTTCATTGACCGTTTGTCCCGCCATGCTGGTGCCGCCGCCGCGCGGCAATATGGGAACCTGATATTGAGCAGCGAGCTTCACTGCCGCTTGAATATCCTCAACCGAACGAGGCAGCAAAACCCCATAGGGTTTCACTTGATAGATGCTCGCGTCGGTACTATAGAGGATACGGCTGATTTCATCATAACGTACTTCACCAGTAACGTGTGTTTGCAGTTCTTTAAAAAATTCGTTGAGTCGTTTTTCCATAGCTAAACCTTCGTTTTAAGCGCCAACATGCGCTCATATTGTTTGCGCGAATCGTCGATATGCTGGGTCATATAAGCTGCCGCAGCTTCCGAATCCTTATCCGCAATAGCTTCGATAATCAAACCATGCTGTTGAATATAATGGTTAAATAAGGCTTGCTCTTCTTCTTGATTGCCCCATTTTGACCATACAACAAGGAATATATCCATATAGGCAGCGATTAACACACCCATCAGCTCCCCAAAAAATGGATTTTTAGTGCTTTCAGCGATCCCGATATGCAAGCGCATATCCGCTTGGTGAAGGGCAAGAGGTCTTTGAAGACTTTCTTGAACCAGGCGGTGCAGATCACGAAGTTTAAGCACATCGGCATCCTCGCGTCGGATCGCAGCTAATCGGGCAGCTTGAACCTCGATCAAACGGCGCACCTCGTAAAGATGAGCAGCCTGATAACGATTACGCGCAATAAGGTGACTGAGCGATTCAATTGCCGGTTGAGAGCTAATTGGCGCAACACGGGCACCGCTACGTGGAATCACCTCAATCAATCCCATCCCTGAAAGGATTGCCAAAGCCTTGCGTACCGAGGTGCGGCTAACGTTGAAACGTTCACATAGCTCACGTTCGGAAAGTAATGGATCGCCCGGTTGTAATTCCCCTTGTTTTATCAGGTCGGTGATATATTCGACGATATTGAGGTAAACAGGCTGATCAATGGGGCGTTTAATTTCCATACATCAAATTATGCTGGTAACACCAGATTTTGTCAAGATAATGCGAATTGCCGTGAAAAGAATTCATTCTTGACATTATCATGCACATATTGTATTATAATGGGCATACCAGAATCGCAGCCCGCATGGATAAGTTGGATACTTCTTCATTTTATTCCAGGAGGATTTGAGTATGGCTAAAAAAATTCTATTCCTAGTTGGTGATTACGTCGAAGATTATGAAGTTATGGTGCCGTTTCAAACACTAGCGGCGGTTGGATATACCGTTGAAGCAGCTTGTCCGGGTAAGGCTGCTGGTGAAGTCATCCGCACCGCAATCCACGATTTTGAAGGCGACCAAACCTACAGCGAAAAACGCGGACACAATTTTACGCTCAACAAAACATTCAGTGAAATAAACGAGGCAGAATACGACGGACTGGTTATCCCCGGTGGGCGTGCTCCGGAATACATTCGGTTGACCCCGCGCGTTCTGGAAATTACACGCTATTTCTTTGAAAAGAATAAACCTGTCGCAGCAATCTGTCATGGTCCCCAAATTCTCGCAGCTGCAGGGGTCTTAAAAGGGCGTAAGGCAACTGCTTATCCTGCAGTTGGTCCGGATGTCACCAATGCGGGCGCTGAATATGTTTCTATTCCCGTCGATAAAGCAATCACCGATGGAAACCTTGTCACTGCCCCTGCTTGGCCAGCTCACCCCGATTGGCTTGCGCAATTCATGAAGGTATTAGGCGCAAAGATAACGTTGTAAAATTGCTTACAATGCCATATTAAAACGCGGATCGACGCGGATGAATGAAGAGTATATCTGCATTCATCCGTGTTCGTCCGTCTTTTTTACTTATCCTTATCTTGAATTGCTTCCAGCATCTCCCATTGGCGCATGAGGCTGCGCTTACGCAGCCATATACTGATTAAATAAACTGCCATCAGTCCTATGATAACAGCATACCCTGCGATCATATAATCCGTTGTTTGAGCTGGTCCTGATTGGGATAGTAGTGATAAATTCATGTTCATCCCTCCTCCCCTAATTTTATTTTTCGCTCCTCTATTTTTTCGGCAAATAATCCCAAGCGGACGCGGTGCCAGAGGATATCCACAAAAATAAACGTAAACGTCAGCAAACTAAACAAGAAAGCCTGCAGCATTTTAGGCGCCATGTCAAATTGCCCCATGGATCCTGATTGGTTCGTGCCAATCACAATCGGATGGATGGTGCGGAATAGACGCGCCGATAAAAACGTGAGCGGGACGCTGGCAAAACCAAGCAGTACATAAACCGCTCCAAAGCGTGCTCTCCGATCCGCATCGTCAATCCCCTGTCGCAACATTAAATAAGCCGCATAGATTAACTCCATCACTGTCGCAGTAGTCAAGCGTGGATCCCACGTCCACCAGGTGTTCCAAATCGGACGTGCCCAAATCGAACCACTGACAATATTAATAAAAGCAAAGACAAGACCAACTTCCACTGCCGCTACACCAACAATATCATATTTGCGTTTCCCACTGCGCAGATACAGGACACCCACCACCGCCGCGACGAGAAAGCCCAGCATACCAACCCATCCAGCTGCAACATGAAAATAAAAAACACGTTGAACATTGCCCATCACCGCCTCGGTAGGAGCATAAAAAAGCACCATCCAGATGGCGATTAAAAATAAGATGAGGGTGAGGCCGTCCAAATATTTTAATAATTTGGGTTTCGTTTCCATTTACTTAATTCTCCTTCGTTATTCTTCTACCAAATAATCAAAAACCATAAAAGCGAGTGCCAGAAAAATGATATCATACGAGATAAGCAAATTTAACCAGGGCCGAATCTCCTCCATTTCTAAACCCTGTAAAAAGCCCATACTCCCTTTCACTGCTGCAATCAATAAAGGGATAGTTACCGGAAATAACAATATTGGCAGCATGACATCGCGGGTGCGGGTTTGCACTGCCATGGTTGCCAATAATGTACCTACTACCACATAACCGATCGACCCCAACAAAACCACCCCCAGAAAACCTGCCGAGAATAAGTCCGTATTATAGAGCACACTGTAAATAGGCAAAACAATTATTTCGACCACGAGCATAAAAATGAGGTTTCCGATCATTTTGCCAAAAAAGATGGCGCTGCGGTCTACCGGTGCTAATAACAGCCCATCCAAACATCCCCGGTCTTTTTCACTTGCCATAGAACGATTTAGCCCTAAGGTCCCTGCAAAAGCAAATGTTACCCATAAAACCCCTGCCGTAACCGTCAGGCGGGTCGTGACGTCCAATTCCAGGGCAAAATTAAAGATCAAAATAACCAATAACGCGAACACAAACATGCTCGACAATAGTTCGCGGCTGCGCATCTCGGCGGTTAAATCTTTTTCCACCACCGCCAGAATTGCCCTGAGATAGGGTCTTAAACCGGTTGGCGAAAAGTCATACTCCTGCGCTGTGGTTTTCAACAACTGGCACATCCTTCTTTTACGCGTCCTGCAATGCCTGGCGGTAAAATTCCAAAAGATGCGTAGAACCTAAGTCGTTCCTCTCTGCAGAGGCAACAATTTTGCCATTCGAGAGAATCGCAAAGCGACCAGCCAGGTCAGCAACCCGCCATAAATCATGCGAAGTCATCACAATCGTGCGACCCCGAGCGGCTACATTAAGCAATACGCGGTCTAGCATATCACAAGCTTCCTGGTCTAATCCGGTGTATGGTTCATCAAAAAGGATCACCACGGGATCGTGTAAGATTGCCCTGCCAATGGCTAAGCGCTGTTGCATACCGCGCGAAAATGTGCGTACCAGATCACGTCGCTGTTGGTATAAACCCACTAACTGGAGTACTTCCACTATACGATCTGTAAGGTGAGGGACTTGATACATGCGCCCATAAAAGTTTAAATTTTCTGCCGCCGTGAGATCTCCATAAAGCAATGGAGAATGAGTGACAACGCCCAGATGTTGACGGACCGACGCCGATTGCGCAGGAAGATCATATCCGGCAATTTTTACCATTCCAGCACTGGGCCGCGCTAAAGTAGCCAGGATGCGTAGCAGGGTAGACTTTCCAGCGCCATTAGGACCAAGCACTGCCACAAATTCGCCCTGGTTCACCGTGAGATCAATGCCACGTAAAACCACCTTCAACCCAAATCGTTTTACTAAACCGCGTACTTCTACCATTTATGAGCCCCGCTCGTCATCCTCTTTTTTCTGCTGGAGGGCGCGCAATTTTTCTTTCAACTCATTGCGTCGTTCACGATACGCTTCTTCAGGAAGACCGCCCAGTTGGTAACGATCATCCAGTGCAATGATGGCATCCATAATCGCTTCCGCCGTCTCAGGGGCAGCAATAGATTTTGCCTCCTCCTCATCCAGTTCCTCTAAACGGGTGTGCCGGTAAAACCAGATGCCCGCGACAATAAATGCTAATCCGAAAACGACTAAACCAGCAATTAACCCATTACGGCTCCCACCAAGCACCGAAAATCCATTCCCGCCATATTGACCGGTCAAGGTTAAACGGATCTCTGCATTTGGCGCCAGGCTATTCCCACTATACAGGTGATACACTGTGCCTTGTTCATCCCGTCGTCCATCATCTTTAAGGATGCTTGAGCGCACTTTAAGGACTCCTTCCGGGACCAATACAACCACCGCATCCACAGGAATTAATACCGGTTGAACGAGTTCCAACCTGCGATTATAAGGCATGGTGAAAGAAAACAAAATTTGATAATTCCCCCGGCCTGGTCGTATAGAATAGGTATCCCCAAAACCATCCGGCGTGGCTACATAACGTTCACCAAGCACGCTGTCCTGAAATTCAAGGTTCGATGAACCAACGGGTAACTTGAATCGTACGGTAATGTTTTGGCCCGCAGCAGGGATGAGGGTTTTGTTGGAGGTGTTGGACATGATATACAATTCCACTACCCGGATGGTATTTTCATCTACAAAATCAAAAAACAAATGCAGACGATCGGCTTTAATGACGGAGGTATCGGTGGTCGTTTCATAAATCGTGATCGGCATGTCTAATGTACCGCCATTAGGAGGCGCAACATTGACGTCCGATGCATAGGTCGTACCGCCATAATTCACCATCGTTATATAAATCCGCCCCTTCACCATTTCAACATGAGGAAAGAAATAAGTGTTATCCGCTTGTAACTTGGTTGTATCAGTGAGCACCGTATCCATGTCATCGAATGCATTTAATGTGACCACTAAATCGGATGGCACGCTTCCACCTGATCCATTCGTTACTTTTCCTGTAATGCTTACAAAAGAAGGAACAAACTGCTGCGTCGTAGTGAGTGTCGCTTGAACAGTCGGAAGAGGCGAGGGGGTTTCGAGATTGGCAGGCATTGGCGTTTCCGGACTCTCACTGGGAGCCATAGAAGGAGATACCGATAATTGTTCCGGTGAAACGGTAAAAGTCAAAGAGCGCAAATAATCCACCACTGCCCAACGTTGTTCTTCATTTAGCTTTTCCCCAAAAGGAGGCATCTCCGGTGGCACACCCATGACAATACTGCTATATAAATCATAAGCAGATTTCGATGCACTAAACGCAAGATCGGTTAAATTAGTGGGCGGTTTTGAGAGAGTAGCGGATTTTGGACCATCTCCTTTGGCAGAACTTCCATGACAATCTACACAATATTGTTTGTAAAGGCTTTCGCCCTCTTGAATGCTCTTTGCCGAAGTACTTAAGGATAATGCATACGCTACCACATCCCAGCGCTGACTATCGCTCAGACTGGGAAAAGGCGGCATATAGCGTGACAGGTTTCCCCGGGTTACAATAGAAAACCACGTTGCCGGGTTTGCCTGGCGGGCAACTTCCGCAGAGGCGAGCGCGGGGACAGAATTCGAAAGGTTTGCGGCGCGTGGGCCATCACCGGCGCCATTCTCTCCATGACAAACAGCACATTTCTCTAAATAAATCGTTTTCCCATTTATCGCATCTGGTGGTACTAGTGGATACACGCTGGATTCGGATTCGGCGGGTTGGGTGCGCGCGAGCGATATTTGTTCTGCACCGGGTGGTGGTGTTACATCACCGGCAAGGTTGAAAGAACAACTGCTCAATATTAAAGCAATAACGACCAAAATGATGTTTATTTTGAACAATGACAACAAACGATTGTCATCGCGACCAAGGTAAAACTCATGCTTCATGTTCTTCTTCTCTATGTAGCGGTGCGCCGCACTTCGGGCAAAATCGATCCGATTGTTGAACTGGCTTTCCACATTGCGGGCAAAATCCAGCTGCTTTTTCTATTCGATCTCTCCGCCGAGCAGCAATCAATGCCTCTAATTCATCATCCGGAGCAGCATCGCTCACGACCGGCCGGCGAACCGGAGCACGACCCGCCAAGGTTTGTTCAATCTGTTCGATTCCACTGCTGTCTGTTTCCCATTGATTAAGAGCATCAAGCTGTTTCATCACTTGAACTGTTTCCGCTAACAAAATCTGGCGCTGTTCAGGGTAATCCGCAGGAGGAATTTTCCCTAATGTATAGTCAAAGTCTAACTCTTGCAAGGCGGATAGTAAACGCTCTTTTTCCGCTAATAAAGCGGAGAGGTTTTGTTCTTCTTTGGTCACCAGCATAGCCCGACGGACAAAGAAAGGGCGGGTGATATACAACGCAACTAAGATAAATAATCCAAGCAACAAGAAAATTGAACCAATATCCATCTTTTTTCCTTATGGCTGGAGCAACGAATCGATCACGGATTGAATTTGGGAGCTTGATCGAAATGGACCGATCTGTACAAATTGAATGATCCCAGTCTGATCGACGATATACGTTTCTGGAACCCCGCGAATGCGAAAGGCTTGCGAAATGCGCGTTCCTAAATCAGGCCCATTGGGGTAACTGATATCGTATTTCTGTAAATATGCGCGCGCTTCTGGTTCGGTATCAACATAATCCACGCCGAGGAAAATCACTTTCCCGGAATGCTGATAAGCCTGCCAGGCTTTTTCCAGCTCCGCTGCCTCTTGTTCACATGGACTGCACCAGGATGCCCAAAAATTAATCAGCACCACCTTTCCCCTCAGACTAGAAAGTGGGATTTGCTCCCCATCAAAAGTGGTTAGGGTAAAATTCGGTGTTTTATCGCCAATTCCCACCGGGCCTTCCTGCGAGCGGAATAAACCAAAAGCCAGCATGAGCAAAAAGATGACTAATGCGGTCCAGGCGATTATTCGTCCCCAGGCTGTCTTTTTCTTAGGAGAAGGCGGCTGGTTTTCCGAGATGTCATTTTCCATTCTGACTTTATTCTTCCTTTACTCACGCAAATTTATTTACTCCAAAAATCCGTTCCGTATCCAGAGGTACCGAAGAAGATTGGGAATTTTTCCGATAAGTCACTTCTGCCTAATCGTGTTCGTCAAGTGCAGCATTGCACGAATCTTTATCATGCGCAGCAAATAATTTAACGTTTCTTCAGCTCCTCTTCAATGCGGGTGAGATAATCCTCTTTATTAGGGGGTGGGGTTTCCACCGCATTCGTTTCGACAGCAACAGGTGTTTTCCAGTTTTTCAACGCACGATAGAGAATGATCCCGCCAGCGAGGATCATCAATGGTGGCAGCACGTAAATCAACCAGTTAAAACCACGAACTGGCGGTGTAGCTAATACTCGATCGCCATATTGATCCACAAAATATTGCTTGATCTGTGCAGCGCTCCAGCCCTCCGCGAGCTTTTGGCGGATTAACTCCCGCCATTGCTCGCAAGCTTGGGTGCCACAGACATCAAGCGGAACGTTCTCGCAGACGGGGCAATATAACTCTTTTGCAATCGCATTGACCTGGTCATCGGTGATCGTTCCGCTCGACCCGGATTGAGCAAGGGTGATCATCGGTAGCGCAAAAAATTGCACCAACCCGATCAGCACAATGATAATGAAGATACGACTCCGATGTTTCATATAGGTTCGCCTTGTTTATGCATTGCTACGCACCAGGTTCTCTTTTTTCTTTTTGACCCTTTCGGGTTGTCCTTCCCGATCGGGCCAGGCAGCCACCAGTGTGCCAAAAATGAACACCAATCCGCCCAACCACAACCAATTGACCAATGGGTTATGATAGATTTTAAATGTCGCCATACTTGATGAAACCGGTTTCCAATCAACTAAAAGGACATATAAATCATCTTCCATCGTGCTGCGCACACCCGGGATCGTCATTGGTTGCTGTGATTCATAATAATAATCCCGGCGCGGATGTACTTCGCCAACATATTGCCCATCTTTATAAATACTTACCACAGCTCTAGCCACATTCCGGCCATCGGATGTATCAAAGATAGCAATCGAATCATAACGAATGGTATATTGATCCAGTTTGATTTCTTGACCTTGTCCAATTGTCCCTTGGGTTTCCGTTTGGAACATTTCCATACCGATAATACCCAGCCCCATCAAGACAACCCCCAGATGAATAATGTAACCACCATAGCGGCGGCGGTTGCGTCCGGCCAATTCCCAAAAGGCGCGCCAGATGGGCTCCGAGCGACTATGCGCGCGGGCAATGACTGCTCGCCCATATTCATAGATTGTCACCGAAGCAACAAAAGCAACCAGCCAAAATCCAAGCAGAGCCGCCCAATCATGAACACCGAAAATGGCAGCCAGCAAAGGACCTAGTAACGATACAATCGCAGGTTTCCACAGCGCTTTGCCTAAAGTTTGGACGGTAGAATGTCGCCACGCTGCAAGCGGAGCAATGCCCATTAAAAATAATAAACCAGCAAACAAAGGAGCGGTTGCCCGCTGGTAAAACGGTGGTCCCACCGTCACTTTTTGCCCGGTAATCAACTCTGATAGCAGTGGAAAGATTACTCCCCAAAAGCAAACAACCAAAATACCCAAAAACAAAAAATTATTTAATAGAAAGAGTGCTTCCCGTGACAACAAGGAGGTCATGTGTGCTTCCGATTTTAATTCGTTCCAGCGGTGAAGCAACAAAGACAATGAGACCACAAATGTGAGTCCAATAAAACCGAAGAATAAAGGTCCTATTGCACTTTGCGCAAAGGCATGCACCGAAGACAAGATACCCGAGCGTGTCAGAAATGTCCCAAAAATCACCAAGTCATAGGTTAATATAATCAACAACATATTCCAGTGTTTGAGCATGCCGCGCTTTTCTTGAATCATAACCGAGTGCAAAAAGGCTGTTCCCGTTAGCCAGGGCATTAACGCCGAAATCTCAACCGGATCCCAACCCCAATAGCCCCCCCAACCTAAAACGTCATACGCCCACCGCCCACCGAGCAGCAAACCTAACGACAGAAATAACCAGGCAACCAAAGTCCAGCGGCGAGTTATACGGATCCAACGATCATCGGTGCGTCCGGTAATCAGGGCTGCAATTGCGAACGCGTAAGGGATGACGAAAGCAACAAATCCCAAATATAGCATGGGCGGATGAATGATCATCCCAGGGTGACGGAGTAATGGATTCAAGCCCCGTCCATCAGGTTGAAGGAACAAGACCGATCCAACAGGCGGAAACATGGATTTGAGGATCACAGTCTCCCCAAGAATCCAGAGACGAGCAAATGGATTTTCAACAAAGATAATCAAACCTAAGAAAAAGGTTATAGTTACCAAGGAAACCACAATCACCCATGGGAGAAACTCGCGATCGCGGTCCCAATTTCGTAAGGTAACCGCCGAAGCAAAGGCAGACATCGCCCAGGTCCAAAATAGAAGTGAACCCGCTTGTCCACCCCATAATGCGGTGATTTTTAAATATAAAGGCATACTCTTGCTGGTAACAGAAGCGACATAATCCACTTCGAAATTGCCGTTGACCAGCAAAACCACTAAACTGATTACAGAAAGGGTTAAAAGCGGAAATGTAAGCAGCATCGCGTTACGGGCGCTATCTACCCAATATGGCAATTTTCGACGGCTTCCATAAACCGCGGCAACAATCCCATACACCGCAATGACCAGTGTAATACATAAAGCGCCGTATCCAATATTTGCAACCATCAATACTCCAGTTCGTCTAACCGATTAAAATTATCCACCCGATTGCTGCGGCAATGCCTCTTCATATTTCGTTGGGCATTTCAAGAGCAGTTCTTGCGCATAAAAGACCCCATCAGCGCCTAATTTTCCGGTCATGATCGCTTGCGCTTCATTCTTTAATAAATCCGGCTTTACCCCATTGTAAACTACCTTCAGTCTTGGTTGGGCAGGATCATTCACTGCGGCATGGAGCACAGCGGCTAAGCCGCCTTTTTCCTCGATTACCTTATTATCGCCGGGGACATTGGCTACCTCGAAAGTTAATGTTAGGGTTTGCGGGTCATATTGAATGGTGTCGCCAATGACCGCACCAGAAACCCGTAAATCACGTCCGCTAATCTGGTTTTGTTTGGCTTTTAATTCTTCAACCGTCATAAAATATTGTGCGTTGGCTTGAGTTGAAGAGACAATTAAATAAACAATCGCCGCAATGATGAGAAAACCCCCAATTAAAAATTTGGTGCGGTTGGGTTGCTTTTTTGGCAAGCCTTTATTCGTTTCAGTTTGTTCCATCTAATACCTCCAAGTATCGATCTGGTTTCCCCAGATTCATACCAATAAAAAATGTGTCTGCTATATGCAAGATTTACATGCGTAACTTTGTCCCACAAGCCCGGCAAAAACGATCGCCGGGGAGAGCTCGCTTTCCACAGTGAGGACAATAGACATATCCTTCCGGTATCACCTCTTCCGGTGCAATGACCAACTTCCGGCGACGATGAGCTTCTTTGGAACTCTTTTTTACCAGTCCACTTTGATAATACCACCAGAATGCTGCCCCAAAGATGAGCAATAGCCCTAGAGCACCCAAAATGAAAGGCAAATAGTTCATAATAGTCCGACGGGTTGCAGTGATGCCACCCATCGGTACGCTTGGTTGAACTTGAAGGCTTTCGGCGCTGAGGGCATCGGTTTGCTTTTGGTATTCCAGGTTAACATTGAAACTTTTGCCAGCATCCAGTTCGCCTGCTTCGGTGCTGTAATAAACCAAGCCATCACTTCCGGTGACTGTTTTATTCATTTTCGGCGTGATGGTCAATTCACTCGCCCCAACAGGTTGCTGCACCTGTATGATTAAATCACCGATGGCATAATCGCCTGGCCATTGATAAGTGAAACTGCGCTGTGCTCCATTTTTTATCAAGTTTGGATCATAATACTCCAGTTGAATTTGGGGCATGGTGGCAGAGAAGGCGATTTCACTCCAATCACCCATCACTGTGCGAGTATAGGCTATTTTTAACAAAGCACCATCGGCTTCTTTTACGGCAACAGCATTGGGTTCACCCGCGCTGGTAGGGATATGTATTTTCAGATCCACGGGTAATTTCACATCAGCCGCGAGAGTGATATGGTAAATCACCAAAACAGAAGGATGATCATATTCGGGCCATAGATCCACTTCGAGCGCGTGCAAGGTGAGTGAATCTTGCGCAATCGCCGTTCCTGTTTGAAACGCTGCTGCGCCAAGCCACAAGCAGATCAACATTACTCGAAAAAAGAATGCTCGCATGATTGTCATCATTCCCGTTTTTTCACGTGTTTAATATACCACTTTATTGTGGGTTTTGTATGAAGGAGATAGGAATTCTCGATATAAAGAATAATTATAAAGGATTGTTTTTATCCTATTTCAGCGCGTAAACACTTTGCCAGTTCCCCAAAGGCGGGGAGATAACGCATTTCATCTTGGCGCGGCCGCGGAAAATAAATGGGGAGATCCAGTCTTAACTTTCCAGGGCGCGGGGTGAACACCAACACCCGATCGGATAAAAATAACGCCTCCGAAATAGAGTGGGTAACCATTACCACAGTCTTTCGGCGCGCTTGCCAAATGCGTAATAATTCATCGCCCATGCGCTCGCGGGTTAACGCGTCTAATCCGCCAAAAGGCTCATCGAGTAATAGTACTTGTGGGTCATGCACCAGTGCGCGCGCAATCGCGACCCGTTGCGCCATACCACCTGATAAATCGCGCGGCAAAGAGTTTTCAAATCCTTCCAATCCTACTAATATTATCAACGCTTGCGCCTTCTCTCGCGCCTCTTTTTTTGACACGCCCTGTAATTCCAATGGCAAGGTAATATTTTGTAAGACGGTGCGCCACGGCATCAGGTTCGCTTTTTGAAAGACAAACCCAATTTCGCGGCGTGGTTCAGTGAGCAAATTACCTTGAAAGTACACTTCTCCGCGAGTGGGGTGGATTAACCCTGCTAATATCCTTAGCAAGGTAGATTTTCCACTCCCCGAAGGACCAAGGACACAGACAAATTCCTGTTCCTGCACGCTAAAAGTGACATCCTCAATCGCCCGTAAGCCGCCATTGCCATTGGGGAAGGTAACACTTAAATGTCGCACTTCAATCACAGGATTTGTGAGAGATAAAGGTGAACCCTGTGATTGCGATGACAAGTCTTGATTGAGTTCGATTGGTCGTTCCATAATCTTTTTCGTTTGTTCCTATATATTGTTACCTAGGTCAATCAGTTTCACCGAAACCATCCCATTCTGCAACAACAAAGTGGCAATGCTTTCATTATCATGGGTGAACAAACTGGTTTGTATAGGCTTTCGATAAATCCAAAGGCTGCGTTAACAGCCCCATATCTAATAAAACTTTTTGCATATTTTCCCATGCCTGTGGGTTGGATATGCCAGGTTGGTTAGAACGCCAGAATTCCATCGAAGCACGCAGAATTTCGCGTTGCACACGCTCATCGCTTTGGGCTAATCCCTCTACATAATTGGTGCAAATTTGATACGCATCGTCTGGTTTTGCCAGAACAAAAGCAATTCCCCGCAAAAAAGCCCGATTCATTCCTTCCACCAGTTTTGGGTTATTGGTAATCGTTTGTTCATTGGTCAATAAACCGTTCGATGCCAATTGGACGTAATCCGCAACACGTAAAACATTCACTTCGTATCCTTTTGCCTTCAATTGAATTGGTTCGTTATTGACATAAATAACCACCGCCTGGTCTTGTCCAGAGACTAATGCCTCTACCTGGTTATAACCGATGGAATCTAATGTTACATCTGCTTCAGATAACCCGCCGGCATTGAGCAAGGCGCGTAAGCCAATATAGCTTGCCCCGAACAAACCAGGCAGACCGATCTTTTTCCCTTTTAGATC
>DAOTVW010000372.1:0-11618 GCA_034436035.1 Anaerolineales bacterium | reverse complement strand
CATATTCACAAACGCTGGATTATGCGTGTTTTCCAGAAGGAGTTAAACAAATTCAGGAGATGATCGCAACGCATGGCTTGAATCGGGTGGTGATTGGAGCATGTAGTAACCGCACCCATGAATCGTTATTCCAAAAAACTGTTCGAGAAGTGGGATTGAATCCGTATTTGCTTGAAGTGGTTAACCTTCAGGAACAATGCCATGGGGTTCATCAATGGCAGTTGGAGAGAGCCAATCTTAAAGCCCGTGAGATGATCCGTATGGCGGTTGGTCGAGTTACTCTGGCGCAATCCATCTATAAACAAAAGCGAATCTGTTTTCCAGCTGCCTTGGTGATTGGCGGGGGATTGGCGGGCATGACTGCTGCCCTGGCAATAGCAGATAGCGGATATGATGTCCATTTGATTGAGAAAACGGATATGTTGGGCGGGAATCTGCTCAATTTGTACTACGTGGCAGAAGGATATAACCCGCAGCGTCTATTACGTGATTTAGTTAACCGTGTGCGAGCTCATCAACGCATTCATGTATATACTCGCACACAATTGATCCGCCAACGCGGCCATGTCGGAGATTTCCGTTCCGAGATAAGAACCCAATCGTCCAATGGTCAATGGTCGACAATAGAAATTCGTCATGGTGTGACCATCGTTGCTACAGGAGGGAAAGAAGCCCGCAACCATCCTTGGTTATCTCAACCAAACGTGATTACACAACGAGACTTAGAGGAGATGATTATCCACCAACCACAAGAGATAGCTCGTTTGAAAAATGTTGTCATGATCCAATGTGTAGGTGAACAAGGCATGGCTTCGTATTGTTCGCGTGTTTGTTGCACAAATACCATGAAAAATGCAATTCGATTAAAGTTATTTAACCCCGACTGTCATGTAACCGTACTTTATCGAAATATTGTTACCTATGGATTTCGTGAACAATTTTATACCGAAGCCCGTCGTTTGGGAGTCCTATTTGTACGTTGGGTGGATGAGCAGCCTCCAGAAATCATCGTTAATGACCAAAACAATGGTCGTACAGCTGTACGAGTACGAGATTTAACTTTAAACAGTTGGTTAGAGTTACCCGCTGATATTATTCCAATTAGTACTTCTGTTGTTCCCAGTGAGGATACTTTTCAATTATCAAAAATTTTGAAAGTTCCATTATCCAGCGAAGGATTTTTTGAAGAAGCTCAACTAAAACTACGCCCAATGGATTTTATGCGAGATGGCATTTTTCTCGCAGGAATGGCTGCCTATCCAAAATTCATTGAAGAAAGTATAAGTCATGCTTTAGCCGCGGCAGGAAGGGCATTAACATTATTGACCCAGAAATCGCTATATCTGGGTGGGGTGGTTGCCGTTGTCGATCCAGATAAATGTGTGGGTTGTCTAACATGCACACGTACCTGCCCCTTTGGAATTCCACAAATTATCCAGCCAGAAGAATGGTTGGAATGGAATACCAATGAAAAATCCACATTTATGATTGACAATCGAACCCCTAATCAAGATCTAGTCCGCCATGGTGTTGGAGGGATAGGCGGTGCTGCTTATATTGACCCGGCGTTATGTCAGGGATGTGGAACCTGTACCGCTGAATGCCCTGCCAATGCTATCCAGCTGATAAATTATACCGATGAGCAAATGATGTTGAGGAATATAAAAGGATTAGGCACATGGTTGAAAGATCCATTGCAATTGATGTAGTGTTAAAAGCAGAATCAGATACGGCTCATTTCCAACCGGAAATTACGGCTTTTTATTGCATTTACTGCGGATATATGGCAGCAGATACGGCTGGTATCTTACATGTACAATATCCAGCAAACATTAAATTTATCCGCATGCCTTGTACAGGAAAAACAGATATACGTTATATATTGGAGGCATTTGAACAAGGCGCTGATGGGGTTTATATTGTCGCCTGTCCAATAGGGAATTGTCATCATGTTCGTGGAAATGAACGTGGCCGAGCACGGGTACAGCGGGCGAAAAAAATACTCTCCGATATTGGTTTAGGGAGTGAGCGGCTCGAGATGTTCTTTATGTCGGGAAGTCAAGCTGCTGCTTTTGCTATGGCAGCCCAAACCATGACTGATCGCATTCGCAAGCTAGGTCCCAATCCGATTAAAACCCACGAGATCGTTAAAGAACCTGAAAAAGCGAATGGCGAAGAAGAGGAAATTGATTTTCGTGGTCGAAAACCAAAGAAACCCAGAGGTACTTCATCAAATTCAATGGAGAATAAAGCATGAATTCCTTGGATTTGAAACCACAAATGAAACCCAATAACACCGTACCAATTGTGGGAGCCGTAATGGTGGTTGGAGGTGGTATTGCTGGGATGCAAGCTGCGCTTGATTTAGCTGATCAAGGGTTTAAAGTTTATCTGGTAGAGACAAAGAGCGCCATTGGCGGCAAGATGGCACAACTTGATAAGACGTTTCCGACTAATGATTGTGCGATGTGTACGATTTCACCCAAGTTAGTGGAAGTCGGAAGACACCCGAATATCGAAGTAATGACTCAGACTGAGATATTGGATATACGCGGCGAAGTGGGTGACTTTACGGTTTCGGTGCAACATGCTCCACGCTATGTCATCGCGGATAAATGTGTTGCGTGTGGTGATTGTTCGAATGTGTGCCCGGTGATTGTTCCAGATCTCTTTAATCAGGGATTAAATAAAAAACGCGCTATTTCGAAATTGTATCCGCAAGCGGTGCCAAATGCTTTTTATATTGAAAAACGGGGGATCTCTCCTTGTCGAGATGCATGCCCTGCTGGACAACGTGCTCAGGGTTATATCGCATTAATCCGTGAGGGGCGGTGGGAAGACGCCTTACGGGTTATCAAAATGGATAATCCTTTCCCTGGAATTTGCGGTCGGATATGTAATCATCGTTGCGAGGATGCTTGCAATAGAGGATTGGTGGATGAGCCAATTAATATCAAGGCATTAAAGCGATTCGTCACAGATAAAGTCTATGCTCAACCTCGTAAACCCGTTGAACCAGTCACTCCAATTTATTCAGAAAGAGTGGCAATTATTGGTGCAGGACCTTGTGGATTAACTGCTGCGCAAGACCTGGCTAAGGCGGGTTATCGGGTGACCATATTTGAAGCAATGCCGGTTGCTGGTGGAATGCTTCGTTTGGGTGTTCCTGAATATCGTTTACCTTCCGTTATAGTCGATCGGGAAGTTCAAGATATCCTCGATCTGGGAGTGGAGCTTCGTCTAAACACCCAAGTAAATAATTTGGATGATGTATTTGCTGAGGGATTCGATGCTGTCTTAATCGCCGTCGGTGCTCATGAAGGGATTCGTTTAAAAATTCCGGGTGCTAATCTCGAAGGAGTGCTCGTCAATACGCACTTTCTACGGGATGTTCGTCTGGGACGATATGGGCAACGTACACGCGATACGCAACTATCAGCGCAAGATCTTCAGTTTCTAGGGAAAAATGTCTTGGTATTAGGGGGAGGAAATGTGGCGGTGGATTGTGCACGCACTGCACTACGTTTGGGATCGCAGGTAGCCATGGCATGCCTTGAATCGCGTGATAACATGCCTGCCCATCCTTGGGAAGTAAATGCCGCTGAGGAAGAGGGGGTACAACTTTTTCCAGGTTTAACCTTTGAACAAATCATTGGAGATGAAGCAGGGCATGTCAAGGGAGTGGAATGTATGCGGGTTGCGTCCTTTTCTTTTGATGAAATTGGACGATTACATGTCGAAAAAGTTCCCGATTCAAATTTTGTTATCCCTTGTGACACCGTGATTTTTTCGGTAGGGCAACGGGCAGGACTAGCATTTATTCCACAAGATGCTGGTGTAGGCATTACACAAAAACAAACCATTGCAATCAATCCAAATACAATGGCTGCAACAAGAAAAGGAGTGTTTGCAGCCGGAGATAGTGTTTCCGGGACAGCGTTCGTCATTGAGGCAGTTGCGAGTGGACATAAGGCAGCTGAATCGATCTTGCGTTACTTGCAAGGAGAAGCGTTAGAACGTCCACCTAAACCTGAATTACCGGTAGTTCATCTCTCTCAACAGGAAATTGAAGATCGGATTGCACGAGGCGAAATTCATCGTCAGAAACGGGTACCCATCCCTGAATTACCTCCAGAAGTGCGCCGTAATAGTTTTGCTGAGGTTGAGAGGGGATATGATGACGAAAGTGCGATGGCTGAGGCAGCGCGTTGTCTGGCATGTGGCGTTTGTTCAGAATGCATGAGTTGTGTATTTGCTTGTGGGGCAAATGCAATTGATCATGATATGGCACCTTCGCATGAAGAGGTTCATGTCGGTGCGATTATTCTTGCTCCAGGATATGAGATTTATCGCGCTGAATTTTCTGAAGAATTTGGATATGGACGTTTCCCGAATGTCATTACCTCATTACAATATGAGCGCATCCTTTCTGCTTCAGGTCCTACCTTTGGGGAAATACAGAGACCATCGGACGGTATATTACCTGAACGAATTGCTTTCTTGCAATGTATAGGTTCTCGCGACCAAACCCATGATTATTGCTCAGCAGTTTGTTGTATGTACGCAACCAAAGAAGCGATAATGACCAAGGAACACCATCCAGAATTGGATATACGCGTCTTCATGATGGATATGCGGGCGTTTTCAAAAGGGTATTTAGCATACTTTGAGAGAGCTAAGAAAAAATATGGGGTGGATTACATACATTGCCGCATCAGTTCATTAAACGAAGACCTCAACACACATAACTTAAGGATTACTTATTTCGATGAAACAAATCAAATTCACACCGAAGAATTCAATTTAGTGGTGCTATCGGTTGGAATGGAAATTTCTAATGAGGTGCGTAATTTGGGGCGCCGTTTAGGTGTGGAGTTAGATGATTATGGTTTTTGTCATACCGTGCAATTTAATCCGGTTGAAACAAGCCGCTCGGGGATTTATGCTATCGGTCCGTTCCGGGAACCAAAAGATATTCCAGAATCCGTTGTTGAAGCAAGCAGTGCCGCTGCTTCAGTAGCTGCACGTCTTGCGCCAGCGCGATTTCAATTAACCGTTACACCACAATTTCCACCTGAAAAAGACGTCAGCGGAGAAGAGCCACGCATTGGTGTGTTTGTCTGTCATTGCGGCTCTAATATTGGTGGTTATCTCGATGTGCCTGCTGTCACAGAATATGCTCGCCATTTGCCTCATGTTGTCCATGCTGAAGATAATTTATATACCTGTTCTCAAGATAGTATTCGTCATATCACTCAACAAATTAAAGATTTAGGTTTAAACCGCGTGGTGGTAGCCTCATGTACCCCGTTAACCCATCAACCATTATTTCAGGATAGCTTGCGTTCGGCAGGATTGAATCCGTTTTTATTTGAAATGGCAAATATCCGTAATCAATGTTCATGGGTTCATTCGCATGATTGGGATAGCGCTACCCAAAAAGCACGCGATTTAATCCGCATGGCAGTGGGTAAAGCCGCACTGCTAGAAGCACAAAAAACATTCGCAGTGGACTTGCAGCATAGCGCGCTTGTGGTTGGTGGGGGGCTCGCGGGCATGAGTGCATCCTTAAACTTAGCTGATCAAGGTTTTAATGTTTATCTTGTAGAAAAGAGCAATCATTTAGGTGGAAACCTACGAAACGTGTTTACATCCCTGCCTTTGCACGTTGGCCTTAACTCTCTAGTCTCACCCCAAGAACTGGTCGATTACTATGAAAGACGAGTGCTGGAAAATCCCCGTATCCAAATATTTCTTAATAGCACAATATTGGATCATCATGGTTTTATGGGTAACTTTACCACCAAAATCGAAAAGGAAGATGGTGAGAGACTGGAAATCCAACATGGGATAACAATATTAGCAATTGGCGGAGAAGAATATCGCGGAAACGATTATCAATATGGCAAACATGTTGGTATTCTTACTCAAATGGAATTAGAAGATCGAATCGCTCATCAACCTGAGTTAATAAAACAAATTCGATCTATCGCAATGATCCTGTGTGTTGGTCCTGCTGAAAACTACTGTAGCCGCATTTGTTGTACAGTAGCGCTTAAAAATGCTCTAGCAATAAAAGATATTAACCCAAATGCAAAGGTAATCATTTTTTATAAAGATATCCGCACTTATGGATTTAAAGAACGCATTTATAAAACTGCCAGAGAAAAAGGTGTGATATTTTTCCGCTATGATGATACGTGTAAACCAAACGTCATAACGGATACTCGGAATACATCGATCTCGATACAAGCACATGATTTAAACTTGGGTATAGATTTCACGATGGATTTTGATTTGCTGGCTTTGGCGATGCCTGTTGTTCCTGCGAAGGATGCCAAAGCACTCTCGACTTTGTTCAAAGCGCCATTAGATATGGATGGATTCTTCCTTGAGGCACATGTCAAACTTCGCCCGGTAGATGTAGCAACAGAAGGCATTTTCATTGCTGGAATGGCACATTATCCAAAACTTGCTGAGGAAAGTATCATTCAGGCTCAAGCTGCTGCAGCACGCGCTGCACGTGTTCTAAGCCGAGAGCATTTAACGGCAGGCGGGCGCGTGGCAGTAGTGGATCCTGAGAAGTGTACGGGATGTTTAACGTGCGTGAGAATTTGCCCATTCAATGTACCACAAATAAAAAGTAATTTATTGGGTGTGGGAAAAATCCAAGGGGCTGCGTTTATTGAACCTTCTGTGTGTCAGGGTTGTGGAACGTGTGTGGCGGAATGCCCTGCCCGTGCGATTCAACTAATGCATTATACCGATGCTCAAATTATGGCAAAAATCTCTGCGCTATTTGAAGAGAGTGAATTAATACTTAATTCATAAGAATATTTGAAGAGGAAGGCGAATGGAAGACACTTATCAAATTCTAGCGTTTTGTTGCGAGCACTGTGCTTATGCTGCGGCTGACCTAGCGGGTGGGCTAAGAATCCAGTATCCGCCGAGCATTAAGATCATTCAGATCCCATGCACCGGAAAAATGGATATTATCTTAGCACTTCATGCTCTCGAAGAAGGTGCAGATGCAGTGATGGTGGCAGGTTGACTGCCAGGTGATTGTCATTACCTGGAAGGTAATCTAAACGCAAAACGCAGAATAAAGAAACTTCAAAATATATTAACTGAGATCGGTTTGGAGAAAGACCGAGTGCGTATGTTTAACATGTCCTCATCCATGGCTGGGCAATTTGCAGAGGCTGCGATAGCGATGAATGAAACGGTGCGAAATATAGGCCCAAGTCCATTACGTAAAAACCATCGTTTTACAAAGGAGGAAGCTCGATGATTATTGCAGAACAAAAACCCTTGAGTGAGTTGAAATCCTTAATCGGTTCGGCAGAGAAGGTTTTAGTCGTTGGGTGTGGCACTTGCGTTACGGTTTGTTTTGCAGGAGGTGCCCGTGAAGCGGCGATTATTGCCTCTTCCTTAAGGATGGCAACAAAATTGGATGGACACCCAAAAACCATCACTGACGTAACCGTCCAGCGCCAATGTGAATGGGAATATTTGGATCAAATTACAGATCAAGTGAAAGAAGCTGATGTGGTCCTTTCTTTAGGGTGTGGCATTGGAGTGCAAGCTATCGTTGAGCATTTCCCCTCAACTTGGGTTGTCCCTGGATTGAATACTGCTTTTTTGGGGTTACCATTAGAGCAGGGAGTGTGGGCAGAACGCTGCGCAGCATGTGGCGATTGTATTTTAGGATTGACAGGCGGGATTTGCCCTATCGCACGATGCTCAAAATCATTATTGAATGGTCCTTGTGGGGGATCCCAAGATGGTCATTGTGAAGTGAATCCAGATATCCCTTGTGCCTGGCAATTGATTTACGATCGATTGAAAAGCCTGGGAAAACTTGAACTCATCATGGAAATCCGACCGCCAAAAAATTGGAGAACTGCCCGCGATGGCGGTCCGCGTAAGATTGTACGAGAAGATTTGCGGTTAGGAGCGGAGGAGTAGGCTATGGCAGCAGAAACACTCAATAATGGTTATTTGAGCGGATCTAATCTAGAGAAGGTACTAAAAAATGGACATTTTGCGGTTACCGCAGAATTAGGACCTCCCCAAAGCGCTGATCCACAGGTAATAAAACAAAAAGCGGAGCTTTTACGTGGTTACTGTGATGCCATCAATATCACCGATAATCAAACTGCAATAGTTCGGATGTCAAGCATTGGGGCAGGAGCTATATTAATACAGGAAGGGTTGGAACCAGTCATTCAAATGACCTGCCGCGATCGGAACCGCCTTGCGATTCAAAGTGATTTATTAGGTGCTTACGCACTTGGGATGCGCAATGTGTTATGTCTCACTGGAGATCATCAAACTTTCGGAAATCATCCCGAGGCAAAGAATGTTTTTGATTTGGATTCTATTCAATTAGTACAAATGGTAAGCCAATTAAGAGATGAAAAACATTTTCAATCTGGAGAGCCATTAAAAGGACAGGAACCACGCTTTTTTATCGGGGCAGCTGCGGCACCATTTGCTGATCCGATTGAATTTCGTCCTTACCGTCTCGCGAAGAAGATCAAAGCAGGTGCCAATTTTATCCAAACCCAATTGGTATATGATATCCCTGCTTTCGAAAATTTTATGGAAAAAGTGCGTGCATTGGGTTTACATCAGCAAGCTTATATTCTAGCGGGGGTTGGGCCACTTAAAAGCCCTGCGATGGCGAAATACATGCGCGATAGCGTTCCAGGCATATTGGTACCCCAGTCCTTGATTGATCGCCTTGAAGAAGCTGGTGCACCTTGGGCAGGCAAATCAAAAGAGGAAATGACCAAAGAAGAAAAAAAGGCACGTTCGGATGCTTGGAAGCAAACTGGAATTCAAATTTGTGTTGAATTAATTCAAGCTCTTTTGAAAATTGAGGGTGTTGCTGGCATCCATATCATGGCGATTGAATGGGAGGAAGCGGTGCGGCCCATTGTAGAAGGCGCTGGGTTGTACCCTCGCCCACAACTGGAGAAACAGACGATTTGATTTTGTATGGAGAAAAAGATGGATCAAGAACGGGTATCGGAGGTTATGGAAATCAACGATTCTCTCGCGAAACTGATTGAACAAGAATTGGGAGAAAATGTATATCTTTGTTATCAATGTGTGAAATGCACCAGTGGATGCCCTTTAAGCAATTTTTTCGATTGGCAGCCAAATCAGATCATGCGGGCAATCCAATTAGGACAGGAGCAGATTGCTTTACATAGTTTTACTCCTTGGTTATGTTCTGCTTGTCAAACTTGCAGCACACGTTGTCCACAGGGAATTGATATAAATGGCGTAATGGAATTTTTAACCAGAGAAGCCATCCGGCGCGGAATCACACCTCCCATACCAACAGTCCATAACTTTAATCGCGCATTTTTACGCGAAGTTCGTATTTGGGGAAGGATGTATGAACCTGGTTTGATGGCAGAGATGAAATTAAGAGAGCCTGGGACTTTGTTGGATGATTTTGATTTATATGTGCGTATGTTGCGCAAGCGTAAAGTGGCTTTGTTCCCTAAGTTAGTACGTCCGCCACGCAAGGCAAAGCCAAGAGTGAATTCGTTATCTGCCATTGGGTATTACCCGGGTTGTTCATTGGAATCAACTTCACGCGAGTATGATCTATCCGCTCGACTCATTTGTAAAGAGTTGGGTATACCAATCATTGAACCGAAAGATTGGATTTGTTGTGGTAGTACAGCCGCTCACCGTTCAAACCCGGATCTGGCACTTGAATTGCCGATGACGAACCTGAAACTTTTTGAACAAATGGGGTTTAACGAAGTAACCATGCCTTGTGCTGCGTGTTATAACCGTCATCAATCTGCGATATATGAAATTCATCATCATCCCCAAAAAAAGCGTGAAATTGAAGAGCAATTAAATTATCAATTTCAAGATCGGGTGAGGGTAACAACATTGGTTGAAACGATTTATAAAAATAACGGTGAAAACAAGGTACGATCGCGTACCCGTAAACCTCTGAATGGATTAAAAATTGCCTGCTATTATGGATGCCTGATGACCAGGCCAGCCCGAATAACGGGAAGCCAGCACGTTGATAATCCAACGGATATGGATATATTATTAGCTGCAGCAGGTGGGCAAATCGTGGATTGGTCATATAAGACGACATGTTGTGGCGCAGCTAATTCTCTAACCCGCCCTGATATTGTTATTCAATTAAGCCGTAATATTATCCTAGAAGCACAAAAAGCTGGTGCAGATGTAATCGCAGTTGCTTGTCCATTATGTCATACAAATTTAGATGCTCGACAATTCCAAATGGGATTGGAGAAACCTACTCCAGTTCTGTATTTCACTCAGTTGCTAGGCATAGCTTTTGGTTTATCAACAAAGGCAATCAGTTTAGAACGGAATATGGTTGACCCAACTAATTTATTAAATGAAAAAAATTTATTATGAAAATATAACGATATTATTTATTTGAAAGCCTGATTTCTTTACACGGCGTTCCTCCACTTCAGGCATTCGGGAGGGAACCATGCGTAATTTGGATCAAAAACAGGAATACCTTGATCCAATTGAACAGCTTCAAAACAATCTTATCAAAGGGTGGGCGAAAATGTGTGCGTTATTTGATGCCCAGGCATGTTTGCCGGATATGCATGCTATTTTCGATCAGGTGGATTTACGTGATCCGTGTGGGGCAGCAGAACAAATTGTGGTGAATTTATTGTTGGAGGTAATGGAAGAGGTTAGCCGGTTTTCTCCTTGGTATAAACAGTTACCCCGTGCTTATGGACTGACATCCATCCGAGATGCGCGAACAAATCAAATAAAATGGGTTCTGGCTCCCGAAGGATACCAAAAGTGGGAGATTCTTATCAATCAATTGGAGTGGTTAATCCAAAATTATCGCGGAATTTATCAGGCATTGTTATTGGTTGAGGGGCTCATGGCGCGCAGCACACCTGCTGACCCGCAGGTGACTGCAACTTGTCAATGTGATCCACCCAATATTATTCATCTGCGAAAATCATTGGTAGAGAAGGGGGAAGTATTTTGCGATAATTGTAAGTCTCCATTTCGGCTAATCAAAGAGCCATCCTAGTAAACACCTTCTTGTAAACACCTTCTATCGATTAAATTAGACAAATTCTTGCAAATTCCATCAAAATTAATTATAATAATAAATAATTCGGTTCACTTCTGTTCATTTATTCAGCGACAGGTTTATATCCGGTGAGCAAAGTACTCATTCCAGCCCAACGACGTGAGCGTATTCAAGAATATCTTGCCCTTCACAAGATCGTGCCTTCTGCCGAGCTAAGCCGAATGTTGGACGTATCGGAAGCAACAGTGCGGCGAGATTTAGAATATCTTGAGATGGAAGGGATTGTGGAACGCACGCATGGCGGAGCAATCTTAAGTCAGCGCATGCGACTGGAACCAGAATATTTACAACGAGCTGCACGCCATGTCGATGAAAAACGGGCGATTGGAATTATGGCAGCATCGTTTATCGAAGATGGGGATATCGTTTTTATCAATAGCGGCACAACCACAACGCAGATTATCAAACACATTCCGCGTGATGCGAATGTGACCATTTTTACCAATAATTTGCAGGCAGCATTGGAAATTGGCGAAAC
>DAOTVW010000371.1:0-2027 GCA_034436035.1 Anaerolineales bacterium | reverse complement strand
TTCCGTCATTATCTACCGCAATACCACAAATTCCCAAGTCAGGCTCACGGAAATTGAGGGTGCTCCCACTTCCTTTCAGGATCAACCTGGATCGGGGACTTTCTATTACTGGGTGCAGGGACATATTTATGAACCAGGAGGCTATGATCCCGAACTTGGAATAAAATATCCCTTTCAAAATTTGTATTCCGATGTTGTAGCCTCGTCTCCTGCTTATGTTGTAACTACTCCCAGCGCTCCTTCCACTCCTACATTGGGAACTTTGACTACTACTTCCGTTCCTATGAAGATTGTAGTTCCCTGTTCTGGCGGAGGATCGGGAACAATAGGATACAAGATAGAACGCTCCACTGATGGAACGAATTATACCCAAATTGCCACCGTTGCCTACACAGGTTCGACAGTTAACTATGAAGACAGGGATATAAATCCTTCTACCCTTTATTATTACCGCATCAAAGCTTACAACAATTACGGAGACTCTTCTTATTCCTCGGCTTCATCTATAACCAGCGCAAGCGTAACAGTTCCAGGCACTCCCTCAATCTCACTTGTGGCGGGAAATGCCTGCATTGAGGTAACCATTACTGCGGGAACGGAACGATCTTATCCTACTGCTGGCTTTAAATTGGCCTGGAGTACTTCCGATCCCCCTACTACCTATCAAAATGTCGGCTATGTGGCAAAATATACTATAACAGGGCTCGCCAATGGAACGCTTTATTATGTCCGAGCTAAACAGGTTGATACCAAAGGATATGAATCAAATGCCACAGCTTCTTCAAGCGCTACTCCTTCTGGTTCCAATCCAACTGCCCCAGGAATGGTTTCAGTTCAACTTGTGGGCAAAGATGCTATACGCTTAAGTTGGAGACCCGGCACTCCCCCTTCTGGATATGCGATTGATTACTATTATGCTGGTATTTACAATCCTGGAGATAATTCTTGGACAAGTTCCACCAAAGTTTATGGTTTAGACCTTACATTGGATGGCCGTTATGATAGTTCGGGCCGTATTGGAGACTGGCAATCTGGAGATAAAGGGCAGAAATATTATGCCGTTGCTTATGCTCATGGTTCTAACGGGACTTACTCGACATATTCACCTATTGCCGAGTTTTGGTTTGGCCCCGCTGCCATGGGGACTATTTCTACCGATCAGCCCCCTAACACCAACACTGTTAAATTAAAATGGGCACCGGTAGGGGGAGCTGATTATTATGTTATTGAAAGAAAAGAAGCTCGCCAGACAACGCCAGGTAACTGGGGTTCTTATTCTTCGTATTATCCCATTGCAGTTATCCCAGCAATTTTAAGCCCCGATTCTGGTTACCAAGAATGCTATGTTGATAATACTCTTCAACCTGGGACTAAATATATGTACAGGATTACTCCTTATGATCGATACCAGAACACTAATACTTCGGCGGAAACGCAAAGCCCGGTTATCATTGGTGGTAAAGCGATAATTGATCCAGACTGGTGCGAGGCAGAGGAAGACTGGGACGCAAATGGTAATCCTATTTTCCATGTTTCTTGGGGTGCTGGCTTTGTTTTGCCTCCTCGGCAGCTGTCCAAATATCAAATTACACGCAATTCTTCCCCATCCCTCCCTGGCCCCTACATCGTTGATGTGGATGGGACTATTACCCAGTTTACTGACATGGGCACATCTGGTTTGGGCAGTATAACAGTAGGTGCAACCTATTATTACGGTGTGCGCACCAAAGATGATTTAGGAAATGTTTCTGATTGGGAAGCCTCAAATGCCGTAAAAGCTCGCAATCCTTCACCTCCACCTCCTCCCACGAACCTTGTGGCTTATGCTCAAGGAAATTCAATTGTTGTGACTTGGACACCTGATCCTGAAGCCGATGTCACCATTCTTTACCGTAGCACAGATGGAAGCTCTTATTCAGTTCAGCATGCAGGAGCTTCAACTACCTTATCCTCGGCAGCGAGTGCGGGAGCAACAAGCATCACGGTAGCTTCTTATTCTGGACTTGCTAAGGGAGATTTCATTTATT
>DAOTVW010000370.1:0-3823 GCA_034436035.1 Anaerolineales bacterium | reverse complement strand
TCTGCGATCACTTTCCCGTTTTCCAACCACACCACCCGCTCGGCAAACTGAACTAAAAATTCCACATCGTGCGTCACAACGAATATCGTCATCCCTGCCTGGCGCATCTCTTGCAACAAATGGATCAAATTTTGTTTTGCTTGATAATCTAAACCCCGTGTAGGTTCATCGAGCAGCAGCATGGAGGGTTTGACGACTAAGATCGCCGCTAGAGCCACCCGCTGGCGTTCACCAACACTTAAATCGCGCGGATACTCCTGAGCATAATATGCTATCCCGAGTTTCTCCAACAGGTTAATTTGATCCTCTAATGACAATTGCAGCTGGAAATTTTTCAATGTGGTACGTAATTCGTCCAGGACGGTATCGGCAAACAGCAGCGCGTTCGGATCTTGGGGTAAATAAGCCATGGACAAACTCCGTTGCCACACCGTAGTGCGCAGGATATCTTTTCCAATCAAGTGGATACTTCCTTGTGACGGGGATACCAAACCCATGATTGCGCGAAGTAAAGTGGTTTTGCCAGCGCCATTACGGCCGATCAGCGCCAGACATTCCCCGCGATAAATCGTTAAATCAAGGCCGTCCAGTGCAGAATGATCCCCATAGCGCACCGATAAACCTTCGATTTGTAAATGAGGGACTTTTGTTTCGTTCGCTAATGGCGGGAGAGTAGAGAAATGATTACGGAGTTTGGGATAGTGCGCTAAGAGATACTCCGCTAGAGCGCGATTTTCATTTTCCTTGGTCGGTAAGGGTTGGTATCCGATTTGCTTTGCAAGCTGAAGCATGGGTGGCGCCAGGTTGGTCTGTGCTAAAACCGCTTGTGGTTTCCCACTTACACAATCATTTTTCTCACTACCTAAGATCACCATTTGATCGCAAAAAGCTAAAACCCGCTCAAATCGATGCTCTGCCATAATGATTGTCAACTCAAAGGCGCGTTTCAATCGTTGCAAAATCAGGAAAACATCTTCGGCTGATTGGACATCCAATTGCGAAGTGGGTTCATCTAAAACCAGAATGGGCGGACGTAAAACTAAAGCAGCGGCAATAGCAACCTTTTGTTTTTCTCCTCCCGACAGGCTTTCGACACGGCGATGACGCAAGTGCTCGATTTCAAGCGCAGCGAGAGTATCCTCAATGCGTTCTTTCATTTGTGAAAGCGGGATTGCCGCATTCTCTAACCCAAAAGCGAGCTCATCTTCAACATTATCCATGACAAAAGCTGATTCTGGGTCTTGAAAGACAAACCCAACTTGATGGCTCATGACCGCCGGGCCTACATCTACTGGATTTAAACCATTCACGGTAACCTTACCGTGCAGCTTGCCCCCGCTAAAATGAGGCACTAATCCATTTATCAACCGTAACATTGTGGACTTGCCGCTGCCAGATATACCACTCACCAATACCGTTTCACCTTGATGAAAATGCAAATTCAAATCACGGAAAACTGCTTCCGACTTTTGCGGATAGGTAAAACTAACCTGTTGAAATTCAATCATATTTGGGAGAACCTTGCAAGAAAGCTGGCACGCTTAATCCAGTGAAACAAAATCCGATCCATGGATTAAACAGAGGCAATGTCAGGGACGGGTAAGGCGAGTAAGACAACGAAGGATCATTATGAAAAGAAAAAGAAATGATCCCGATTGCAGTGATGAGAAGGGAAAATAATCCTACCCAATCCTGTGTATGCCATGCCTCAGCATAATAGCGGCTCTGACCACTGATCTTCCCTATCCGCCAGAATGGAATGCAGAAAACGATCAACCCCAAGAAAAATAATGGTTTCCCCAACCAAAATGCCGAGAGTGGTAAGAACTGATTTACCCATTTCCATTGCCAACCTAAAAAGATTAAAACCAATCCAGCAAAATAAGACCAGCGCTGGCCTAACAAACTTTGGGTGGGAAAGGTTGGGTGATGAAATCCTCGCACAGTCAAAACTTCTGCCAGTTGGAAGGCGCGTTCTAAACTGCTCGTCAATAATGGCATGATTATTGCGAGAAAATCACGCACACTGTTCATCCGGTGCCCGCGCACCGCCTGCGCTTCTTGAATTTGTTGATATTGCCGAATTGTAATCGGGATGAAAGTCACCGCGATGGAACTAATGATCGCCAAAGAATAAAACGCACGTGGAATAAGTCGCAACAAGGATCGAATTGGCACATTGCGGTTAAAAGTCCAAAACGCATTGATAATGACGCTCAATACCAAACCATTCGTTAAACCGTACACCAGCGCTTCACCCGTGGCAATCCCGCTGACGAGGGGAATCTTGCCGGGGATATTGAAAAGGACATGATCTCCAAAATGGGTAGTGAGCAAATTAAAAACAGCACTCATCGGAACGATACCTAAGGATGCCCATAACGTCCAAGCCGAATTCCAAATTGTCTGTTCTGTACTGCGTGTATAAACATTGATGATGGCTATCCAGATCCAAAGGACGACTAAATAAAAAGGATTGCGGGCGAGGGATATAATCCACAAAACCAGCCCTAACCAAACTAACCAAATAAGACTATGCATGCGCTGCATTCGCTTCGCCTTTATCCTTTGAATTTACGTCGGTTTTGGATGGCACAGAAATGGGTTGCTCAACCAGAAATACAAAGCGCCGTTTAAAACGACGCAATATCCGCAGAGTCCCTTTGCCAAACAAACCAATAAAGAGGACATTCCCTAACGAACGGCTTAAGTCCCATACCAGGGAAGTTGCCAAATAAAAAACCCCATATCGCTGCAGGGTAGCCTGCCAATTCAAACCGGGCTGCCAATACTGATCGGGGGAACCGCTCAAAAAGGGCCAAGACCACAGGTTCATGATTGCACCATAAAGCAAACCCCAAACTGCTCCCCAAAATAGCAGCAATCCAATCTCACCATTCTTTCCTTCCCAACCCAATTTTTTACTAAGCGGGGCTAAAAATGCAGCACTCATCCCCACCCAACCGGAAGTGAACATCTGACTAGGCAACCAGGGACCTACGCCACCGGTGATCAATGCAGAAACAAATAACGTTAACGCGCCAATTAAAAAACCGAATTGCGCACCAAAGGTATAGCCGCTCAAAATGATTAAAAAGAATATCGGCGAAAAACCACCTGGGCCCGGAATAGCCACCTCGATAAACCGTAACACCGAATTAGCAGCGATTAACATCCCCGCCAGCGCCACCATTCGCGCAGAGGAAGCGCCAAGCTGCGCCTCTGAAAGCAACCCAATTACACTAATCCCCAAAATCAAAACAAACATGATTGGCGATTCGGTCGCGCGAATAGCAGCTGGCGAAGCGCTTTGCGAGAGATTGGGAATCAAAAATGGGTAGATGAAAGAATACACTCCCAGCAACGTGCTGGCAACCACCACAAATATCCCGGAAATGCGCTCAATCTGACGATGGCTCATCGGCGCAATCGGAGCAATAGGATAATAAACACCAGCAGTAAACCACCCAACATCCCCAAGAACGCCAGAAAACCAGTTTTGATTAGCGGAGAAAGGGCAATGCTTGCCAAAGTTGGAGTGGGGGTGAGTTGGCGGCTTAATGCGATAACCGTCGCAGTCAAGGATAGTGCTCCCAGATTATACGATTCCGTTGGTGAAGGGGGAATAGGGGAGAGGTGCGAAGGATTCGGTGTCGAGGATGCTTGGGCTTGCACCGCATAAGCAAGGGTGATCGTTGGTGTAGGGGATATGGTGGCGGTAGCGCTGCTTTGAGATGGCGAGTTGTTCGTGGGCGGAATAGGAGTGCTGGTAAGAAACGGCGTAATGGATATTGGAGAAGTTGCAGAAGGTTTGCGGGTTTTT
>DAOTVW010000369.1:0-12743 GCA_034436035.1 Anaerolineales bacterium | reverse complement strand
TCATGAGCCAATGCTTCTAATGCCTGACTTTCGTAATTCGAAGCCCGAAAGTGGATTAGACGATTGCGCATTTGACACCTCCAAGTGGTTAAAATAAAAGCCCGGCAGACTTTGGCCATAACGGCTTTTTCGTCTACCGGGCGCGTACCTCGTGTAGTTTACGTTATCGTAGCACACTTGTTGCTTACTGTCAAGGGCTAACATTGAATTTTTTCCCGAAATAGTTATTTTCTAATCGAATTAATCTAACATTCGTGTAGTATTTTTCTAATAATTATAATCATCCTTTAATCTTCAATGTGCCTTCATACTGAGCAACAAATTTTAAAAATTGACTGCTCAGTAATGGTCAAAAAACCTTGACTTCACCCGATTTATCATTACAATTAGAGCAAGGGACTGTCCCAAAAGTGCAATTTTAATAAGTCAAAAACACCCCATATATAGCCGTTATCGTGAGGCGATACGCCATATATAGCGATGAAATTGGCGAGGTAGCTCAACGGTGGAGCAGGGGACTCATAAGCCCTTGGTTGTGAGTTCAAGTCTCACCCTCGCCACTTTTTTTTAATTTTGGAGGTAACAGACGATGAACCGATTTGAACAACTTCTTTCTTCTTCAAAGGTAATCATATTAGATGGGGCTATGGGAACCATGTTGATGGCGCGTGGTTTACAAGCTGGAGAGGCTCCCGAAAAAATGAATATGCAGCACCCCGAGGTCGTTGCAGAAATTCACCGGGAATATATCCAAGCTGGTTCGAATATTATCTTGACCAATACTTTTGGGGGGAATTGTTTCCGTTTGAAACGACATGGTCTTGATAACCAAGTGCGGGAAATTAACTTAAATGCTGCCAAATTAGCTCGTCAGGTGGCAGATGAATTTGGCGATATGGTTGTAGTTGCTGGTGACATTGGCCCGACTGGTGAAATGATGAAACCATTGGGCGTATTAACTTTTGAGGATGCTAAGCAGGCTTTTGCAGAGCAGGCAGCTGCACTATCTAGCGGTGGTGTGGATGTAATTTGGATTGAGACAATGAGCGATATAAATGAAGTAAAAGCAGCCGTTGAAGGTGCAAAATCGGTAACTACATTACCTATTGTTGCAACAATGTCTTTTGAAAGTCGCGGGCGAACGATGATGGGTAATACCCCGGAACAACTGGTTGAGTTAGGAAAGCAGTATCAATTAAGTGCGGTAGGAGCCAATTGTGGAAAGGGTCCTCAAGAACTAGAAGCTGCAATTGCAAAAATGCGTGCCGTTGATCCAGATGTTACCCTCATTGCGAAAGCCAACGCAGGCATACCGAAATTAATTGAAGGGAATCTTGTTTATGATGGGACTCCCGAGGTAATGGCGGAACATGCGGAGAGAGTAAGCCAATTCGGGGTTCACTTCATTGGTGCATGTTGTGGGAGTTCACCAGAGCATATTCAAGCAATGGTTCAAGTTTTGAGAAAAATAGCGTAATAGATTACCTTTTTTGGATGTGCTCAATTTTTACTTTATAAATTAAACGAACCTCATCAGGATTTCGGTGGGGATATTTTTCTACACCTAAATATTTAAAGGCTAGTTTATCGATGTGCGCATCTGCGCCTTTTTCGGTTATTTCTATCACTTTGCCGCGGATTTGTAGATAACGGTAAGGATTATCTGGATCCTGAATGCTAATGGCTACCCGATTGTCACGGCGAATATTGCGATCTTTTTGACGGCCTAAAGCGCTATTAAATAAAATGAATTCACCATCATAATCAATCCAAATTGGAGTGACTTGCGGGCTGCCATCTGGCATCAAAGTTGCCAAGTGGGCAAATGCCTTTTTTTGAAATAAATCTATATATTCCTGTGGAATTTTCATAAATCTCTCCAAATAAGTGTATGTATTATATAATGAATAACGGTGAACTCATCAATAATGAGTTCACCGAATTGGGTGCCAGATGGGTTTCGAACCCACAGCCCTCGCATCCACAGTGCGATGCTCTGCCGTTGAGCTACTGGCACCATCGACGGTATAAATTTTATCACAAGTTAATTTCATCAGCAAGAATTTGTGATAATAATTCAGAAATATCCTTAATAGATACCCTATCTTGCTTTCCAGTGCTAAGATTTTTCAATGTGCAAGCATTTTGCGCTAGTTCATCTGGACCAAGGATGATTACGTAGGGAATCTTCATTCGATCGGCATATTTCAATTGCTTGTTTAAATTGGCATTTTCAGGATAGGTCAGTATGTTAAATCCTTTTTCGCGCAGCGTCTCTGCTAATGCTAATGAAGCTAATATAGTCTCTTCGGAAAATGTTGTTACCAGTACTTTTGCGGGTGGTTGGAATATTTGCGGGGGAATGCAACCATAACTTTCGAGTATTAAAGAGATAACCACATCTCCCATTGCAAACCCAACAGCTGGAAGCGGTTCACCACCTACGTCCGCAAGCAAGTTATCATAACGTCCACCCCCAAGGATGGAACGACGCACGTTTCCACCAATATCTTTTGCTTCAAAAACTGTTGAGGTATAGTAGTCGAGCCCACGAATAATATTGGGATCATATTCTACATAAGGCATTAGATGAACTGCTTCTAGGGTTTCAAAGACTTGATTTAGATTGTCCGACTTTTTCCATAAATCTTTGTCTTCCAGAATGGTCTTAATCCCATTAATTTGTGATACATTAAGACCTTCTGCTTCCGCATATTGTATCCACTCTACCTCTGCCATTTTTTCCTTGCGGTCAATTAATCGAAACACGGTTGGTTGAGCGCTGTTTGGAATGCCCAATGCGTTTAATTCGGATTCCATTAATTTTCGGTCATTGACAAAAATCTTCACTTGGTGAGGATTTAGTCCGACTTCTTTGAAAAAATTTGCCACAATTGCGATTAGTTCTGCATCAGCTTGAGGCGAGTTGAGTCCGATTAAATCAATATTCCATTGAAAGAATTCGCGGGATCGTCCTTTTTGAGGTTTTTCATATCGCCAGAATGGTCCAAATGACCACCAGCGCAAAGGATAAACCAATTGTTTTTGTCTTTGTGCAACCATTCGCGCCAGTGTAGGTGTTAGTTCTGGGCGCAGTGTGATTAAATCCCCCCCTCGGTCTGGGAAAACAAAAGACTGTTCTTTGACCAATTCTTCGCCTGATTTTGCTGCATAGAGTTCAATCGATTCGAGAAAAGGTCCTTCGTATTCCTGATAACCATACTTTTCGGAAACTTTGCGGACTTTCGAGTATATCCAGGTGTGCACTGCTTTCACTTCGGGATAAAAATCTCTGGTGCCTTTGATGGGATTAATGATGTGCTTCATTCCATAAACTCCTCATGTTAAGCTTTTACGATTTGTGGAAACTGTCTTGCAGGATTTACCTCGTGTTCGAAAAATTAGCAAACGCTCGACTGCGATCCGGTTTCTGATGGTATTAATCATCAAACTCGCTGTTCATTGCTGAATTTTCTGTTATTGTCATTGTAGGTGTGATGACTATATCCGAGAAAAGGTTCTCTTGATATACATCGATTTGTTTTTGTTTTATCAACTCTAATAATGCTAAGAATGTGATCATGATTTCAACACGTGATGGCACTTTATTAATTAATTTCAGGAACGTTGTACTACCTTCCTGATTCAATTTTGAGATGATAAATTGTATTTTGTTTCGAATAGAATAGACGGGCTGGATGATTTGTTTTTCCAGCTCACCGTTTTCGACGGATTGCGTAAAAACAATCCGGGCTGCCGAAGCCAATGTATTGATATCAATGCCCTCGAAATCTATTTTACTTTCAATTTTAGGTGGGGGAGCAATTCGAAGATAGGTTCGTAATCCTCTTGCTTCCCGTGCTGCTAACCATTGAGCGACTTGGCGAATTTTCTTATATTCGATTAACTGCTGGACTAATTCATCTCCTAAATCAGTTGGTTCTTCATCGATTACTCGTGGTTTAGGTAAAAGGACAGATGATTTTATTTGCAGCAATTTCGCTGCAATGACAATAAATACCGAGATTTCATTGGTTTGAAGGTGATCTAACGTTTTCAAATAAGCCAAATATTGATCGGTAACTTGTGCTAAAGCCAATTTGGTGATATCCAACTCCGCTTTTTCGATCAATTGTAGTAATAAATCTAATGGACCCTGGTATATTTCGGTCTCTACCTGATAAGAATTGGGAAATTGAGCAAGAATTCCGAGTGACATTGGCAAAATTATACCTGACAATTCTGGATGTTAATGCTATACTAGGGACGAAAATATTTATAGTTAGGAGTAGGAAATGATTGACCAACCCGTGCATGTTACCGATGCAGCTTTTGAGAAAACTGTTTTGCAGTCCCCTATCCCAGTAATCGTTGATTTTTGGGCACCATGGTGTGGACCTTGTAAAATGGTTGCTCCCGTATTAGATAAATTAGCCAAAGAGCTAGCTGGGAAGGTATTGATTGCAAAAGTCAATACGGATGATAATCCCCAATGGGCGATGAAGTATGGTATTCAAGGCATCCCAACCATGTTATTTGTCCATAATGGGAAGATCGTTCATCGTCAGGTAGGGGCTTTACCAGAACCGATGCTTCGCGAAGCTGTGAACGAATTCTTAAAGGTAGTTAATTCCTCGCCAGCATCCTCCACAAATTAGCAACAGTTTCGTTTTAACTTTCACTAACACGTTCAATCCGCGCCCCCAGGGCGCGGAGTTTTTCATCTACTTTTTCATAACCGCGATCAATTTGTCCGACGTTGCGAATTACCGATTTACCTTCCGCTGCTAACGCTGCCAGAACAAGTGTCATACCTGCTCGAATATCGGGGCTTTCCAGATTCTCACCATATAATTGCGTAGGTCCTTGCACAATACAGCGGTGTGGATCGCATAAAACAATCTGTGCCCCCATCGCCACTAATTTGTCCAGGAAAAACATTCGGGAAGGGTACATCCAATCATGGAAAAGTGCGCTCCCCTTTGCCTGAGTAGCAATGACGATTGCAATGCTCATTAAATCAGTTGGGAATGCTGGCCAGGGCATAACGCTGATTTCGGGTATGGCATCACCCAAGTCTGGTTGAATCTCTAGACGTTGTTCTGCAGGCACGATAATATCATCTCCCTCGTTTATCCACTCTACACCAAGGCGTCGGAATACAATGCTGATCATATCCAGATACTGAGCTCCAGCATTGATAATCCGTATGGAGCCATGTGTGACTACAGCCGCTCCAATAAAACTAACAACTTCTAGGTAATCTGGCCCGATGGTAAATTCACCTCCGTGGATTTCATCTACACCTTCGATGGTGAGGGTATTGGAACCGATATTATGGATTTTTGCCCCGAGCGTATTGAGAAAATGACACAATTCCTGTACATGCGGCTCCGATGCGGCATTTCGAATGATGGTTGTGCCTTTGGCTTTTACTGCTGCCATGATGGCATTTTCTGTTGCGGTGACGCTAGCTTCATCTAGCAAAATATTATTACCGCGTAGCTCATTTGCTGAAAAAGAAAAACGTTTTTTCGTTCGGTCATATTCAGCGGTCGCACCTAATGCTTTTAGGGCTAATAAATGGGTATCAACGCGACGGCGTCCAATGATGTCACCACCCGGTGGAGGCAAGAAGATATACCCACTGCGCGCCAGCACCGGTCCGGCTAATAAAATAGAAGCACGAATATTACGACAAAGGTCAGGGTCAATTTCTTTGGTGTACACATTTTTTGCCTGTACTTTCCAGGTGTGATCATCAATTTTCGAAATAGATACCCCTAAGCTCTCCAAAAGAAGGCGCATAGTGGATACATCTCGAATTTCAGGTACATTGTGGAGTATTACAGGTTCATCGGTTAAGGTGCAAGCAGCGAGCAATGGCAATGCAGAATTTTTATTTCCGGAAGGTGTCATTGTCCCCTTCAATGGTACGCCACCGTGAATGATAAATTTATCCATTAATTATCTCCGTTTTGATGTTGAACTCGTATTTTGTACTAAAACGACTTCTAAAAGAATTATACCCTTACCAAACCGTTAGGTATGGAATTGGCAACAATTTGATGTTTTGGTATAGATTACAACTATAATAATAACATGACGAAGCTGATTTTTCCTTTATTTATTGGAATCTTAAGTGGTGCGATTGTAAATATATTAGCAGATACATTGCCGTTTAAAAATAAAACCTATCATCTAAATTGTAATCGTTGTGGTAACTCGCTTAACTTATGGGAATATTTATCCCTTTCAGAATGTAAAGTGTGCCTTCAGCGGAAACGCTGGAGAATGATAATTGTATATCTCCTATATATACTCGTAGCTTATTGGATAGCTAATTCACCCCAACGGTTATCCGTACTGGAAAGTTTCTTCACTTTGATCTTTTTTGGGGTTGTGATGGTTATTGATATCGAATATCACGCGATCTTATACATTGAGATTTTGATCGGTATCATTCTTGGGTTGGTAATAGGAATTCATCATCATGGACTTTGGCGGACATTAAGTGGGGGAATGGTAGGGTTCTTGATTATGTTAGGACTTTATTATTTAGGTATTCTCATTTTAAAATTCCGCAACCGTAGTGTTGTTTCGAATGAGACGGAAGCATTAGGTTTTGGTGATGTGAATTTAATGGCTGTGTTAGGGTTGTATCTAGGATTTCCTGGCATTATTGTCGGGCTGTTCCTTGGTGTGATGACGGCAGGCATTTATAGTTTCATTTTAATAATCAAGATGTTGCTCCAAAAAAAATATCATCCCGATTATGCAATCCCCTATGGCCCATTTTTAGTTCTTGGTGCTGCGGTTTTATTATTTTTAGCAAGATGATGATAAAAAAGTGGATGCATCAACATGATACATCCACGTAAACTAATCCAATTAGAAAAATCTATATCAAGCAGTTGCTTGTTTTGAACGTGGTTTGAACCAATTGCGCCACTCTCGATTTTCCCACACAACTAAGATCGGCGCGGCGATAAATATGGAGGAATAGGTTCCCATGAATAAACCTACTAACAGGATAATTGAAAATTCTCGTAAGGTAATTCCGCCAAATAACGCCATCGCTAATAGCAAAAATTCAACCGTCATCAGTTGGGTATTGATAGACCGTTGTAAGGTTTGAACAATGGAGTGGTTAACCAGTGTCTCGAATGGCAATCGTTTGAGAATAGGTGAATTTTCCCGAATTCTATCGAAAACCACAATAGTATCTTGAACCGAAAAACCGATTACGGTCAATAAGGCAGTCAGGGTGAGGGAGTCGACTTGCCAATGGAAAAATTTTGCCCCTATCGCCACAACGCTTACAACAACCAAGATATCGTGTAGCTCAGCGATAATGGCACAAAGTCCATAACGCAAGGCATGTTCCACACCTCGGAACGAGAACAGGATATACAGAACCACACCAATTGCTGCAATGATGAGCGCAATCGCAGCTCGTTGTGTTACTTGCTGTCCGATTACTGGTCCGACGCTATCAAACCGTTGGATGGTCACCGTATCGCCAAATTTTTGTTCCATTCCTTGGATTATTTTGGTTTGAGTGGTGGAGTCCAGGAAACTCGATTTTGCGATCACCGAACCTTGATCTGTAGTTGTAACTTGCACGTCTTTTATCCCCAGACTTTCATAAAGAAGCACAACTTCAGCAGGGGGTGGCGGTTGGCGGTGATCAAATTTTACTTCAAGATAGGAACCACCGGTGAAGTCAATCGCTAAGGGCAATTTCCATATCGCGATAATGATTAAGCCAGGCAGAATTAAAGCCAGCGAAAAGAGAAAGAAGTAATAACGTTTTCCAAGTATATTGATCATAATCTCACCTTATTAAAGTCCAAACCACTTGGAATAATTGGTGGGTTGGAAGTAGTTTAGAACAATGGTTAAGAATGTGCGGGTCACAACCATAGCAGAGAAAAGGCTGACGAAAACACCGAGCATCAAAGTCAGGGAAAAACCTTTTACGATTGTGGCGCCAAATGTACTACCAAACCAAAAAAGGATGATACTGGTAATGATGGTAGCGATGTTTGAGTCTCGTATAGAGGGCCAAGCTCGCTTTAATCCAATTTCTACAGCCTGACCTATTTTTCTGCCATTGCGTAATTCTTCTTTAAATCGTTCGAAAATTAAGATATTCGCATCCAGTGCAGAGCCAGTGCTCAATAAGAAACCCGCCACACCTGGTAGGGTCAGGGTTACCGGGATGAAGCGGTAAATTGCAAATGTGATTACCCCGTAGGTTAAGATTGCTGAAATAGCGACAATACCGGGTAAACGATAGTAGAGGATCATGAATAAAACCACAATAGTGAAACCAATTGCCCCAGCTACAAGGCTTTTCTTTAGCGAATCTTCCCCCAGCGTTGGACCTATGGCGCGGGTTTCAGAAATTTTTAGGGGGACGGGCAGAGAACCATAACGAAGTTGCACTGTCAAAGCGTTCGCCTTATCTAAGGTGAAATTGCCTTCAATAATTCCTTGACCATTCTCGATTGGCTCTTGAATCCTTGGAGTGGAAATGACTTTCTTATCCAGTACAATGGCTAAGATTTTACCCTGATGAGTACGGGTAAAATCAGCAAAGATTTTTGATCCTTCCGAGGTTAGCTTAAATCCAACCACAGGTTTTCCCAATCTGTCAGTGCTGGTTTCCACACTATCCAGCATTGCACCAGTCATTACTGTATGAAATACCGTATCGGTGATCGTTTGTGTGGAAGTTATGGTGGATGTGGGAGAAGAAGTGACAGGAGATTGATTTAAGTCCGTCTTAATCTCCTTATCAATCAATGCGTACGCCTGTTCTTCGGGGATATTGGACATGTCGACGAATTCCAGGACGCCGGTTTGTTTGATGGTGTTAATACTATCCTTGGTATCCTTTAGACCCGGTAATTCGACATTGATATATTTATTACCGGCGATCTGGACGGTAGCTTCGGCAACACCTAATCCATTGACACGGCTCTCTACGATTTGGCTGGCTTTTTCCAACTGGGCTTTGTCTGGGACAACTCCCTCTGGAACATCCACTTCCAATAAGATTTGTTGCCCCCCGACTAAATCTAATCCCAATTTTGTCGTGACACTATGTCCAAAAATGGACGTGGTGCTGGGTAACACCAAGTAAATCGATACAATCAGTATGGCTAAAATTGCGACAAGCATTAACGTCGTATTTTTGGTCATAAATAAGGACCTCCAGATTCAAACAAATGCCAGCCAAATTCTGGTGTTGTTGCACCAGTGGCGGGCTAGCACGGGGATTATACACCATTTTTATCAAGGAGGAGAGGTATTAATTTTTTGGTGAATAAATTCCAAGACTTTTTGAGCAACTTGGGCTTCCGTCATTCCATTTGTATCAATAACCAAATCGGCATTCTGACGGGCATGTTCCAGCCGGTGTAATTGCTCATCAAATTCGGCGCGTGTCCAGTTCAAACGTTTTCGTTTGATGGTGTTTTCATAAGTAACATCCAGGTAAATCAAGAATTTCGGATTGGTAATTCGTTTCCACATGTCTTTGACGTACGAATGCTCTTGTGCAATGTGACGTAACTCAAAAGCATCCCCGTGTACGTTTTTACATAAGGAAGTTTTACCAGACCCACAAGCGCCAACCACGCCAACGATCAATTTTTGTGCAGACATACGGAATTAAATGGGTAACCGTACCAGCATCCGCCTCGTTTGATCCCCTTGAAGGCTTAACACCTGAACTACTACAACGCTAATGTCATCGCAAGGTCGTCCTTGATCTAGTTCAATTGCCTGATTCAGCAGATTATCAGCCAGGTTCTGAGTTGTATAATTATGATGGTTTAATAAACCTTGTATCACTTGCGGTATATCCATGCTCATTCCAGACCTGGATCCGGCATGAATCAATCCATCAGAAAAGAGGAATACACTCACACCAACCTCTAATGCAATTTCGATTATTCTGGGGCGTGTGTTTCGATAGAGACCAACGGGATTGCTTTCGTCATCGAATGGGCGAAGGTTGCCATTTTGTGCAATAATTACCGGGGCAGGGTTATTACGGGCAATCACAATGGTACGGGTTAGTAAATCAATGGAACAAATATTTAATGTGGAAGATACCTTTCCGCTTTTATGCGTATAGAGATAATCAGATGCTGCTCGAGCTGCAGCACCATCCCGTACTCCCTCTGCTAGAAGAGAGATAACTTTTCGAGCAACCAGATTCGAAACACTTTTTGCACCCCGCCCGGAAGTTTGTCCATCGGCTAACACAACCGATACTCCACCATGCGGTCTTTCAACTACTTCAACAGTATCACCGCTCTCGCTGGTTGCATATTTAGAGACTTTAGAAACAGCGATCTGAACTTCCATATAAATGAATAGGAATCAACTACGGAGCGGCATGAGAATCGGTAAACTATGAGGACTGACCTGATATTCAATCTGTTGGATAGCTTTACTTTGAATTTCCCCATCGGCATGGAGTGGAGTGGGTTGGTATGCGTGGATCTTTAACCAACGACTATGGATTTCATGGATGCTGGGATGTTCCACGTAACTACCCTGCTCTGGTTTCATGGTTTTGGGCAAAATTTGAAAAATTTGCCGCCGTGTCGGTATATATCCATAGACGAAGGTTAACATTCCGTCAAACGGATTTGCATGCGGAGTCATATAGAATAAACCTCCGGTAACTGCGCAATTACCTACCGTAACGAGAGAAACAAGCCCCGCATAATGCCCATTTTCCCATTCTAACTCCACTTGCCAGGATGGCTTTTTCATGACTCCTATTAGCGTTGCTAAAAGGTAACGCAATGTACCTCTTGGATATGAGATTTGTTGTTGGATGAGAGTAATGGATGGTTCCAGTCCGATGGCAGAATTGTTATCAAAATAGCGTCCGTTAACAATTCCTAAATCTATCCATTGTGTTTGATTTTGAGCGATGACGGTGCAGGCATTCTCCAAATCCAATGGTAGTTTTAGATTGACAACCAAATCATTGGCGGACCCTAGTGGCATCAATCCTAATGGGGGAGGAGATACTTTATTCTCTTGAACGGCTTGCATGATGCCGTTAACGACATCGCTTATGCTGCCATCTCCTCCAGCAGCAATGATTGGGGAAAAGCCATCCAGAACAGCCTGATATGCAAGCCTTACTCCTTCACCTGGAATGGATGTCTTAACCAGTTGGTAAGGAATATTCGCTTTTTGCAAAGCGCTTTCCATCTCTGGCTGTCGTTTCAATGCTCGCCAGCGGTTAGCATAGGGATTAAGAATTACCTTGGCAGTCATATTAATCTTTGATAAATTCCACATTGACGCCTTGCAGGCGGAGCCATTCAATAGCGTCTTCAATAGTTTGAATATTACCAGCCAATTGAATCTCTATCCAACCTTTTTCGTTGTCAATTTGAGCCCTCATGATATTTACTGTGAGATCGTATTGTTTGATAAGTTGATTGATAATTGGAACCCGTAACAGGGTAGATGGGTAATTTAAGCGAACCACTTGGTTTGTCATAGATCATCCTCCAGACAAGCTGCAAGACTTTACTCTCTATTCATTCTAGCACAAAACCCCTCTATATAAATTGATTTTTCGAAGCGAGTTGTCCACAACCAGCTTGGATATCTATTCCTCGCCGCAACCGAACCGTACAAGGAATTTGGTTTTCGAGTAAGATTTTTTGAAATCGAGTAACTTGTTCCTTGTCTGGGGGTTCCCCTGGAAAGGCTGGGGTTGGATTCAGGGGGATCAGATTGACATGACAAAGTAATCCTTTAAGCGAGTGAGCTAATTGACGTGCTTGTTCTAAACTATCATTGAAATTACGGATCAACGCCCACTCAAACGTTATTCGTCGGTGGGTGAGCTGAACATAATCTCGGCAGGCTGCCAGTAATTCGGCGATGGGGTATTTATGATTGATTGGCATAAGCTTTGAACGCAATTCATCCTCAATGGCGTGTAAAGAAACTGCTAAATTGATTTGCCGCTTCATCTCTGCAAAACGTCTAATTTGCGGCACGATGCCTACTGTGGATAATGTGAAGCGCCGTTCACCGAAATTAAAACCTTGGGGATCATTAAGACGATCCACCGCTGTTATCGTATTCTCAAAATTATGCATCGGTTCCCCCATGCCCATGATGACGATATTGGTTAATTTTTTCCCGTTTTGCATGAGAATACGGCTGAAGTAAATAACTTGTGCGACAATTTCTCCGCTGGACAAATTTGCCTTAAAACCCATTTGACCCGTAGCGCAAAAGCGACAACCCATCCCGCATCCAGACTGGCTTGAAATACATAATGTATTTCGGTCTTTATATTGCATCAAGACCGTTTCCAAAGGATTACCTGATCGAGTATAAAAAAGTGTTTTTTGCGTTTCGCCATCGCTTGAATAGATGGTTTTAATTGGTTCGATTGCAAGGAAAGTAAATTCTTCAGCGAGACGGGTTCGTAATGATTTTGGAAATACAGTAAATTCCTGGATGTCATTCCAAAGATGCTGATAAAGCCCTTCCCATAATTGCGTAATTCGATAGGATGGCTCATGCCAATCCTGGAAGAATTCCGTCAATTCTTCTCTGGAAAGATCGTAAATTAGCTTTTTATTAATCATATTAGGATTCAAGTTTATCAATCAATTCTTGCAAATCTTTAAATATATAGTTGGGTTTAGGTTGCCACTTATCGATATCCGAAATTGTGGAAA
>DAOTVW010000368.1:0-6220 GCA_034436035.1 Anaerolineales bacterium | reverse complement strand
CGAATAAGTGTTGCTGCGTCAATTCCACACCGTCTTTGTAGACTCTACCGTTCAGGTTAACTGAAAGCGGGATCACGCCAATTTGCCTCTCGGTAATCCAATTTGGTGCAAGGTCTGCAGTACTATCTGTTAATACAGCTATGGTCATTTCTGCCTCCCAAGCCTGAAACTATAGTGCGTTCCAGCAATCTTGTCAAGCAAAGTGACGGCATTGTAAACTGTTTCAAATGTCCATAGAATTAGATATAGGCATTAAAGAAGAAGCCATAATACACTTTACGTTTAAGTAATTGTATCTAAGGTTTATACTGATCACCTCCATGGAATAGAGAAATTGGGCTATTAAAGAATCACCAAAATTCCGCCGGGGATAAATCCCCTGCTCAGGGCATGCAAGTCGGTTGAAACCGACTCGTTATGAGTCTGCTTGAGCAGACTTCCATGCATTGAGGCGGGACTTGAGTCCCCGCCCATAAAGGTGGCAGGCGCAGCAGCATCATCCTTGTAACTTTTTCGCCGGGGATAAATCCCCTGCTCAGGATATGCAAGTCGGTTGAAACCGACTCATTATGAGTCTGCTTGAGCAGACTTCCATGAATTGAGGCGGGACTTGAGTCCCCGCCGATAAAGGTGTCAGACACAGCGGTATCATCATTGTAACTTTTCCGTAAGGGATATGTCCCCTGCTCAGGACATGTAAGTCGGTTGAAACCGACTCGTTATGAGTCTGCTTGAGCAGACTTCCATGAATTGAGGCGGGACTTGAGTCCCCGCCGATAAAGGTGGCAGGCGCAGCCGTATCATCCTTGTAACTTTTTCGCCGGGGATAAATCCCCTGCTCAGGATATGCAAGTTAAAACCGACTCGTTATGAGTCTGCTTGAGCAGACTTCCATGCATTGAGGCGGGACTTGAGTCCCCGCCGATACCAATCGGCAAAAACGTATCATTGCCCCCTATCGTAGTTCGCCGAGAGTAAACCCAAGAAAATAGCTCCATTCCGCCATCCCTTACCAATCCATGTTTTCCTCATAACCCAACTGGATGAGGATATCACCTCCAATTTCCTTGAATAAACGAATGTGTTCTGGGGTGAAACTATCCCGCCAACCACCAATCTTGCCTTTGCGAAAGGTGGGCGAGCGCTGGGGGTTAATGCGGGATTCAATCTTTTTAACCGCCTCTGAGATAGAACAATTTAATGGCAAGCCGCGCCGGACAGCATGTTCAATGATGTGTTGCAATTGTGCTTCACGATCTTCCATCAGTTCCTCGTAGCGAAGGGCGAGTACCTCTGGGGCATTGATCCAGCCTAGAAACGGTTCAAAGCGTTGGCGGATGTTCGGTAAGGGCAGGGAGAGGTGCTCCAGCCCGCAGATGCTGGCACTCAGGCGATCTTCGAAGGTGTGCAGTTCGTTGGCATAATACTCATGCAGAACGTGGCGGGGTTCCATCTCGGTCACATAATGGACGTGCGAGACCACCACGTCGCGAGGATCTCGCATAACGAAATAGGTTGCAAACGCGGAGGAGGATAGCAGCTCAACCAGGGGCAATTCAGCATGTAGATGGCCGTAACCAATGTCGCCGGGTAAGAAGCGGTGCAGGTCGGACAGGATTTGATCAATGGAACGCTTTCGGGCGGTATCCCCTTCAAAAGTGACCACCGCTGGTAAACCACAGTTCACCGCTGGGCTAATCTCTTCAAAAGCTTGCAAGATTTGGGTGAGTAGATGGGTGCCACTTTTAGGGAAGGAATTGGCGAAGAGAATTGGCAGGCCTTTGAGAGACAGACGCCGATAGCGTAGTGACTGGCGCATACGGCGTAGCCAGCGGCGGATCAGGCGCGCTTGTGTTTGTAACGATGATTGGGTCAAGGTTCTATGCTTCATGAGTATATTGTACACGAGTACTTCGTGGAAGAAGCTGCATATCAGATACCGCTTGTGATTGTTTTTATTGGTTCTGCGCGCCACCAATTTTTTCTGCGAATGGGTTGCGCGAATATTCGTTGTGAGCATGGTATCGAGACCAATTTTAAGGAGTTGGTTTCGACAAACTCAATCTACCGGGTTTCGACCGGCTAACCCACCAGGTTTCGACAGGGACTTCGACAGACTCAGTACAACGCGCTAGCCGTTGGGTTTTAACGGAGCTCATCAACGGGTTTCCAGCAAGCAATTCAACAGGGTTTCGATAAGCATAACCAGCCGGCTCAGTGCATCGCTCCACTGACGAGGCACGCTGGTCGAGTAACTGCGCACGTCCTTGTTGCAGCATTTCAAGACCAATTTTGAAAGTTGGTTTCGATAAGCTCAACCCACTGGGTTTCTTTACCAATTCTCGTCTGTTTCGTAGCCGAGACGGATTAGGATATCATTCGCCAAACTTTTAAAAGCAGCTTTATTGCTCTCGGTGAAATACTCCCTCCAATTGCCCGGCTGTGCCTTGCGAAAAGTGCCCGACTTTTTTGGCACAATTGCCTCCGTCAGCGCTCGCACCGCCTCCTCCCGCGCAACACGCGGCTTGAAACCGCGTCCTTCCAGGTAATCCAGCAAGGCATTCAAAGCTTGTTCACGGTTGAGGATTAAATCCTCAAAACGCAGGCATAACACACCAGGCGTCTCCAGCCAATCCAGGTAATTAAGGTATTTCTGGCGGATATTCGAGAGTTTGGCATCCCCCTCATCTACCCCTTGGATCGCGGCATGGATACGTTCTTCCATACTATTCAATACTTTCGTGTAATACTCGTGCATGCCGTGCCCGGTGTGAATTTGAGTAGCGTAAAATACGTGCGAAACGATCATATCGCGTGGATCGCGATAGACAAACACCATGGCTTTGTCTGGTTGGGTGACCAGGCTAATGAAAGGCTGGCGTGCAGAAAGATATGCATAGGCGATATCTCCCCTCCGCATCCGTTTGATATTTCGGACGATTTCATCGTCGGTTAATTTCGTATTCTGTTCATCACGATTCAGAGGAGGAAAACCGGGATTGACAAAAGGACCAATCTTGGTCAACCCTTGCAACACCTGAATGATGAGGTGAGATCCAGATTTTGGCATGGCATTCCCGATAACGGCGGGGGCGCTTGCGAGGTAGGAAGGTCCCCAACGGAGAGCAACTTGCCAACGCCTAGCCTGCCAACGTACCCGTTTCAAAGTTGTCTTTACTGGTTGAGATCTATTCATAAACACGCTCTTTCGATGCATAACATATGCATATTAAAACACAAAGGCACTAAAGTACCCAAAGGAAATTTCCTGTACATTCCATGTTCCGCGGTGGTCATGTCGGGTCTCGTCTGCTATTCCAAACTACGGCGTGGCGAAGTGGGGTTTGGGACGCGCGAAAGGCTAACCAATCCTTTTTCTAAGAATTTGGCGATCACTTCCCAGACTGCTGAAAACGGAATCCCCAATTCGGCAGCGATGTCTGCGACACGATGTTCTCCATCACAGCGTTCCATAATCTCAAATAAGCGCCGGCTGCCCTCTGGGTTATCGCGATAATCAATCCAAATGCCATAACCGGATAGAAAGACCTCGCCTTTGAAATGGTTAACCACATATAAGTTTTTCTCCCAGGCATTCAATAAGCCTAAAACCAAATCCCGGGAACTTTCCAGGCGCTCTTGGGTAACAATCGCCGGCGTATCCAAACTGGAGTGGTATTCGCGGTAGGGGCGCGGCGGGTAAGACGGGCGCTCCACCCTCGAGAGGGACAGCATTGGCACCCGTACACCGGGAGCGTTGAACTGGCGTTCATCATTAGGCACGATGGAACGATAGGCGCCGGTGTAGCCCTGCGGATCGAGACCACGAAAAGCAGCCTGCATACAGCGGTCAAAAGCGCTTTCCGCCTGGAATGAGAACTGCAGGGCATGGGCTGAGTCGTTGCCCAACATTTCTAAAAAGAGACCGCCCACCATATCGGGGATAAGCGCTTCATGGTGACTGAGGTATGCTACCGAACCGATGGTCTCTGGTAATATCAACAACCGGTACGTGTAATAGGGCTGAGCTTCTTGCAATAAGCGGCGCATCACATCTACCCCAACCACCACACCAGTTAAATCGTCATTGACCATGGCGGGATGGCACAGGTGCGCTGCCAGCATGACCATTCGCTCGCTTTGCCCTGGCACAATCACTTCGCCCACTTTCAGCGTGCCCGGTTCGAAGCGGGTACGGATGACCACCCGATAACGTTCATCGCTGAGCGATTCTTTCAAGCGCTGGCTGGCGCACAAACCCCAATCGCGCTGGTAATATTTAAACACAAAGGGGATGGCGTCGGGTAAGGTAGGATGGACATGCAAATGGCTGGACAGCTCTTCACGGCTGACAATGCCCTCAAACGGCAAAGAATACGAGACCACATGCAGCGGATGATCGGCAACGTCAATGATGCGTTTGCCATCCAGCGTTTCCAAATATGCTTCTTGCACACTCCATTTTTCTGGAATGCGCCAGGTCCAGCATTGCTCACCGCTGGGATATTCGTGAATAGCCATGGGCACTTCCTGCGCCAGGCGGTAAAGCGCCTGATCATAACCGTCTGAGACCAGATCGCGGCGCAGGAACCATAATTCATGGATTAAATCCATCATCGAGGAAGGCAATCCTCACCTCCAAAGCGGATATTTTCCGTAATTGTAGCCGGAATTTCGAAAATGTGGCAATGCCTGTTGCTTTTCCGATTATGCCTTTGCGATAAACCCATTATGAGATGTTGAACAACCATCATAGAGTGTATTTTTATGAAATGAAATGGACAGGATTTACAAGATGAACACGATTGCTTTTATAAAATAGCGTGGTTTTCGATACGCGACGAACGCTACTCAACCCGCGTCAATTCGTCGATTGAGCGGTGTACTGCGCCAGTGGGTTGAGCCTTTCGAAACCATATAGGAATGGTCTCGATACGCTGCTTATAAAAAACATGCGCAGTTACTTGACCAGCGAAATAGGAGAATGGGTTTGCTGCATTCTACCTGCAGCTGGCATTGCGAGGGAGTGTTCGCTGCGATTGAAGCAATCTCCAATCCGGCCGGGAAATGTCTCTACTTTAATCGTGATGACCAATGCCAGGGGATAGATAGCTTTGAAATATACACTCATTTTATTTACGAATGCTGCACTGAAATTTCGAATGGCTTTCAAATCCCAAACTTGTGATTAAACCGCTCAACGACGTTTAACAAATCTGCGGGGAGGATACGTCGAACGGTGTTGACGATATCGGCGGGAATACGTTTATAGTACGCCTGTGCAATGCCGCCGGTGATACAGGCAAGAGTGTCACTATCCTACTATACGACCATGACTTGACAGACATCGTATTGTAGATAATCATCCCGATTGTTTTTTGAGGGATATGTCCTATCCTGTTATCCATGCCTTTTCCTGTTTTGAGCAACTCGCGTGTCTGTACGCCAACATCCGACTCTCCTTTTATTCCTCAAATGTTGCTCCTTTTATCTTACCAGGCTGGTACCCAAGGGCGCCATGAGTTAGTAGTAGGAGAAGCAGTGCCAAAAAACCAAACGGAATTATAACAGCCGAGAGCAAACTGGTTTCCCCTTTAGCAGAATTCAACGCCCCAACAGGCAAAAAAAGTGGCAGCCAAACAAGCTGAGGGGCATCAATTGCAGTGTGCATCAAGCCAGCGATGAAAATGCTTCCCTGAGTGTGGTTGAAGACCCAGGTAAAGATGATGGAAAGTGATTCTACGAACAGAAAAAATAAGGCAAAATTCAAAAGAACATCCGTAAATCTATTGCCAGGTCCACCACCATGTGCAGGCGTCAGGTAATACAAAGCATGCCAAAACGCCCAGAAGACACCGAGAAGCAAAGTGCCCCACAATTGCCCATAACGTGATTGCAAGCGTGGCAACGCAAAAGCCCGCCAACCTATTTCCTCAGGCAAGCCAACTGCGAAGAAAATGAGGATGAAATTAATCAGGTAACTCACTGGGATATCTGGGGTGAGACCATGAAAATTATCCAATGCTGAGGGTACGAAAAGTACCCCTAGCAAAACAAGGGCTGGAATACCCACAAAGATAAATAAGTACCATTGCCATTGCACACGCCAGTTTCGGATTTGCATGCGCAGGTGGAGCGAACCAGCCTTCCCTGCTACTATTCTAGTCATGAGCATGGCAGCCAAAGCGGGTCCTACCCACTTATTGACCATATAACCAAT
>DAOTVW010000367.1:0-8064 GCA_034436035.1 Anaerolineales bacterium | reverse complement strand
CATCAACGACTATTGTCATTAAATCATCCCTCCTTTATTCCGTGCCAAATTCCACGAGCGGTTTCTTTTGCCCCGCGCCCCGTTCTCCTCAAGGCCTTCCCAACACGCTTTCCGAAGAGATAGCCTCTTGCCGGTCTCTCCTCTGGTTCGGGACGCCCCCAGCGCTCCTCGGGCTCATAAATACGGTGACTCCATTCTCCGCCTTCTTCGGAACCGCCAAGCCTGCTGAGAAGAGGAGTAAGGAAATAGAGGGCGATGAGACCGCCCGCAAGGATAATAATCCAGGTCCAGTCATTTGATGGTGGTAGCGCGTGTCCTTTCTGTTCGCCAGTGTTTTTATCAAATATAAATGCTTCTCCGCTTGGAGCCGTAACTGATACCAAATCATTAGTAATCTGGGATGATTGTGCTATTCGTTGATATGTGATTTGAAAAACGATTGCGTATATTAAAGCCAAACTGATGACTATTGTTGCGGCTATTACAAAAACAAGAAGTAAAAGCGCCGTAGTAATTTCACCAATTGGGAATTTTTCTCCTTCGGGGGAAATTATTACCTGATTTATATTGTCTACAACCCATCCGGGGTCGGGCAAATCGTGCCACGACATTGGCGTCAGACCGAGACTATAATAGTGAGTTGGATACACGATATTTATTTCATTTGTCGTCGACCCGAACAGAAAACCATAATTTTTCCCGCTCTCGAATCCGGCAGATTCCTGAAGCGCAACTAAGTCACCGTCATATATTTTTCCTTCTGTAATCGCAGAAAACAACTCGTCTTTTGTATCGAAATATTTGACTTTTTGACCAGTTTCTTGTATGACCCCGCTCTCCACCTCTTTTCACCTCGTATATTTTCTATAGCCTCTGTATACGACCCAGCCGGATTCTTCGTTAGTGCAGTCATAATCGGCAATTGGAGAAAACGTTAGTTCCATCGTTATGTTTTTAATTGTAGGAACCGATTTTGGTTCGTCTTGGTCACATCCCCAACAAGGACATGACAGACCGCCAATTGTCCCCCAAAACTCTATCATATCAACGGGACTAGAAATTGTAGCAGAATAAGAAGCCGTATATGTCCCCGCTCCCCAGTTTAAATTAACTGAAAATGGCGTCCCTGGTCGAGTTTTGTAATTATCATGAGACCATGAGTTATCAACGGGGTTGTGATAACGTATATTAATCCATGCTTCACATCCTTCAGCATCTTCACAATTTGTATAAAGCTGTCCTGGCTGAATCTGTGGCGGAATTATAGTAACTGTTCCACTAAGAGTCGAAACCCACATCGGACGACAGAATATATATCGCAATATGAGCGCACCGCTTTTGGCATCTGCTGGCATAAGCGCCACATAATCTTTCGCCACATAATCCTGTGCTTCTTTTCCATATTTCGGATTCCATGGACCGTCTACAGGATTCCAAGTTCTGCGGAAAGTAGTGAGAGCAAGGGGGTGACATTCGGCTTTATGTCTATCCAATTCTTCTTTCGAATCGAACCTTGGAACCGGCGAACATCCGGCCTGTGCGCAATATTCGCACTCGCCGCTGCAGATAATATCTAAGCTATTATCCTCGACCCATTTGCCGTTTCTACAAACCAGTTTCGTAAACCCGTCGCATTTCATTGCCCCCTCTTCCATACAGGGACAGTCGCCAATTTTCTTCCACACTCCGTTTATACACTGATATTGATAAGCGCTACCCAAACAATCGACTGCCCCCTCTTCGGAGCAGGCGCGGTTTACGTTCTCGTCGTTCGCCCCCGACTTTTCTTGAAGATACGTATAAATCCCGTATCCAAGTAACCCGATTCCGCCGATGGTAAGTATCATCTTAGTATCCAAGCATCTCGCCTCCTCTCGGCACCATTATTACCGTTTGGGTCTTTTTTTCAGGAACGAGGGCAGACAGGATAAATAGTACTGCCGCGCCAACGAAACACCACGCAACTGTTTCACTAATCTCTTTGTTGGTGGCTTCGGATATCATGCAACCAATGTTCCAAGGCTCACAGGTCAAGGAGATTACCTCCTTCCGCTACCGCCACCAAGTACCCAGAGAAACAGTAGCACCACGATTATAGCCACCGAAGTCTCCAAAATGGAAACTTCGTGCGCGGATGTCGCCGTTGTTTCTTCCTCTGAAAGCACCTCTTCGTTCATCGCATTCAAATTGATATGATTAAGAATAAATACTTTTTCATCGGGTTTCACGCCTGATTGTCCCGACGAAAAACAGCAAAGCCGAGACTGCCAGTGTCCAATACAAAAATACGAGAACCGCGGTCTCGCATTCGTATCGAAGATTATGTATAGCGAAGAGCAGGCGTAGAAATTCGTTTAAAACTATACTAAAGACCATGGTCGTGAAAAACGTAATGCCCCACATCATATAGGACTTTAAATACCATTTTATTGTGCAAATCCACCAAACAATCATTAATAATCCTACTGAAAAGCACGAGATTAGCATTCCGATTAATAGCAAGACTATTGTAATATCCATAGAGACGCCTTTAGATTATCTTCGTAGCTACTTCTGTGGCTCCTAGTGCGACTATGAGCGCAACGATGAGCCACTTGGTCGTTCTGTCATTGCGCTCGCAGAGTTCTTGCATATCGTTATGCAACGCGTCGTGCTGTTCTCTCGTCTCTGACTGGTGCATTATAAAACTATCATTCAGCGACTTCAAATTCGTCTGCAATACGTCTATCAATTTCGAAATCTGTTGATTCGTCATTCGAAGTTCGACGAGATTGTCTCTCATAGACTCTAATACTGAATCCATACGCGAATCTGACATACTGACCGCTATTCTGTTTTGTGAGAATCAAATAAATATAGTTTTCTGTGCCAATGACAGGAAAAATTTATTAACGTTGACGACAAATCTTCAAAACATGATAGCCTTCGACGGAGAAACGATATTGGTTATCCTGATTGCCTCAGCGGTAGCCCTTATCGTAAGAGCATACGACACGCCGACGACCGACCTAACGGACAAGAAAAAACTCATTCTCGGATATCTTTCGTCTTTGGTCGCAGTCGTCGTTGCCGCATATCTCGCAGATAGCTTAGGAATCGTGCTCGCTACCTGGGCGGGACTCGTGTTCCTCGCGTCGGCGGGCATTGCAGGGATGTCATTCATCCGGGCTGTCTTGCAGAATAAACTTACTATTTAATTAATTATGCAGGACGTCCCCGGCGAATAAAACCTTTTAGTTTATATTATTTTCAAATTGTTTCGTCAAAGTAATAAATGTAATTTTTCGAGCGCGTTAAAATTGAACTGGCTGGTGGAAAGTATTCGCTAACAACATCATTATTATCGCATAATACTGAGAAGAAACGCATCTCTGGAAGACCGTTTTCGACAAGCGTTGCGCTCGTAAAGTGATGCCGATAAGGCAGTTCATCTATCTTCGGGGTCAATTCCCTATAATATACAGGCACGCCGTCCACGACTTTATATTTCGAGATTCTATGCCAAGATTCTCCCGAATGGAAAGTGCGCGCTATTATCCAATCACCATCTTTATCAGAATATACAGGAATCGTCATTATAAGCGCACAGAGATTATTATCTCCGTTCGGGTCTGACGCCTCTTCATGACATCCATGAACGTTTTGCTTACTCGATTCATCAATCATATCGCCGAGTCTATAAAACGACCAAGAGCCGTTTTTCCACGAAAGTACGCTGTTCGCCATACGATAACCAAATGGATATGAAGAAGAATAATAAAGATAATTCCCAGCGAGCACTACATTATCTCTGAATTTGCGCAACCCATAAATATATAATCCCGTCTTAGTAACTTCGGGCGGAGGAGAATCATACCAGCCGTCTTTCCAGACAAACAGCCCACTTATGTTCTGGGCTTCGTTATAATTAGTCAGAGGAATCGGCACGTTTGTTCCATCTATGGTTTCCCAAGTATTTCCATAATCGTGCGAAATCAACAAGATTACTGCGTTTGACGTATCTATCGGCGAATATCTATGAAGCGCAATTGCCAAATAAATGTCCTTTTCGTTGACCCACACATAATGATAGTTAGCGAAATCGTTTCCGAAATCTACTAAGGTTTTGGTCGTAAAATCGTCTCCCCACAGCCCGTCTGGTCCGATAGCCATTTTCGTAGGATGGTCATAATTGGTATCGGTTCCTCGGAATATTAAACCAATCTTATTGTTTGGCATATTAAAACCGACAGGATATGTTATTCTATCCGCAATGTATATTTGTTCTTCTTCTAATGTTCCTGTCTCATAGGGCGGCGAAAGAATGGCATGTCTGAAGTGGTCCATAACGTGTGCTCCATACCAAACGTGAAGTTTCCCGCTCGGGGACATATTGATTTGACCCGCATAGTGTGCGTCGCAATTTTCCGTGCCCGGATATCCTGTTAGAGCTTTCGTCGTCCATTTTTTCGTATTGTGATTATAAATGCTCAGATAATTTGTACAGGGATACATAGCCCAATACGAAAAGAACGTCCTTCCGTTAGCATATAATGCATAGGGATATTGATACCAGTGCCACCAGACGAAATAGCGCGGGGGTATATCGGCCAAGACATAAGCCCCTGTCGGCTTCTGAACTTTCCGCGCAGTACCGACGAGCGCTTTCGGAGGTGTAAATATCGACGGCGAAATTATATTCGATAAAGACGGATAACTGCCCGCATTGTGAATAATCGATTTATCGCGTCTGCGTTTTGAAGTACAGAACAAATCTCCGTAGGTCTCGTCGATTATGCCATTTCCAATGAAAGTTCCGTCGACATATAAAACGACCCATCCGCTCGTTTCCGTTCCTATTTGGAGCGTCGCGCCACTGTTAACCGTCAGATTGCCGGATATTTCCCCGCCTTTTGCCAATATAGACTTGGTCGAGCTGGCGAGTATAGTTATATCGGCCGTCGCCCTAAATGTACCAGATACCTGTAGTCCCGCGAACGAAGACGCATCGATATTCTTCGCCGTGAAGTCTCCTCCAACGGTCAGCTTGGTGTTGGGTGCTCCGACAAATTTTCCACTGTCCTGCAACCAATCGTTGACTACAGTAATATCTCCTCCCTGATTGAATACGCTGTCACCGAAAATATTGACTGCACCAAACCAAAAAATCTTCGAACCTTGGTTGATTTCGCTATCGACACAGATAAACCATTTTGAATCTGCTACTACTATTCTATAATTGCCCGAATTCAGAACGCAATTTCTAATTTCGAAATCGCCATAAATAAGCGGAATGTTACAACTCATATTAACAGTAGACCGCGATGTGCCCGTTCCGATGATATGCAACGATGGAAGATTACCATAGATTTCCGAACCAAAATTTATGCTAACCGAATCTAATTTGACTACAATACGTTCATTACTGTTGCGACCAATAGAATTAAGAAGACGAAACAGCGATTCAGTATGAGTTGTATCTCTCCGGAGCACGATAAGTGCATTCTCATAGCTTTTTCTTTTTAGCACAACATCCTCTATAACTGAAAGTTTGCCCCAAACTTCTAATGAATTAGCTAATGCGAAATTTACTCGTCGTGAAAATGTTAAATTATTTATTGAGCCCACCGTTGTTCCGAAATCTATATCTATCGATTGAAGTCTCGTGTTTCCAAATGCAACAAATGTCAAATCGCAATTATTTATCTCACCGTCGTAGATGGTGACATATCCACCAAATTCGATACGCCCATACCCATTACCTTGAATACTTATGTTATTAATTATTACTCTGTCATCGTAAGTACCAGTATAGTATCCTGCAAGAAGATATCCTGTAAAATTGTGTTCGAAAGCATAATTAGTTATAATAGAGCGGAATTTCCAATTACCCGAACCCTGATTTAATCGAACACAATAAGATGTAATCTCAAGATAACCAATCTCATTAGTACCATTCCCATAGATATCGTAGTTTTGACCATCGACAATCACATACTTGGGGTTCTTTGGCGAATACATCGAATAGATAGTCATCTTAGTATAAAGTAAATTTGTAAATCCTGTAAGCGTCAGTGTCTTATCGGCAGAAATATTGCTTGTCGGCGCGATAACAATATTGATATGACTCAAATAACCGAATTTTGCGCTTCTGTCTGATATCATATCTATTTGCAACTGACTACTATCATAATGGGTGCCCGATATCGACCCTCCATTATCAAGATTACCTTTGAGTATAGCCGACCCATAGAAATAAGCATACGAGTTATTTACAAGTACCAATTCATTAGAAATTTGAACAGTTGAATACGTAACGAAGTTCGCATAAGAACCGGAAAGCTTTAATCCGCCATCTAAATACCACGTCGGCGCACCTCCGGTTTGATAAATACGCCCGCACGTCCCAATTTCGACTTCTCCCGTAACCGTAAGACCTGCCCCGGAAGCTCCGTAGAGACAAATATAAGTAGATGAGGACGGGTTGGTAATATTGGCTGTTATATTCAATGTCGAACCGAGAACCGGACTATCTATAAATTCTATGTTGTGTTGTCCAGAATATGTGGAAATGGTCGTAACATATAGCGGACAATTAACCGTACCGATTCTATTACCAGTCGGACTATATGTATACGCATAGAATTCGAGCGTTCCGCTCCCACCTATCGTCCCAGTGTTGTTGAATTCGTGCTCATTGTCCTGAATCAGCCACTGTAGTTTTGTACCCGAATTAATCGTAACCGTTCCGGAATTTGTAATGTAATTCGCCTTGACCGTTGCCGAACCAGCGACTGTTATATTGTTCGACATCGTAAGAGACATTATCCATCCGCTATTCAGACCGCTGAGATTTATGGTTCCCGTCCCGTCCATGACGAGAGTCAGAGTGCCATTATTCAGCATTCCATTCGTAACGGTGAAACTTCCGTGAGTCGTAAGCGTCTTATAATTATCATCCCAGAGCCCATTAACTAATTCAAAACCAGAATTGACTGTGATATTAACTGTCGGCTTGACGGACCCGTAGGGAACGTTTATCCTCAGTGTTCCAACAGGTGTTATGTTGTAAGAAGTCACCGACGCCCTGAGTTCGAGAGTCGCCGACGACACGTTCAACGACCCCGAAATACTATAAGAATACAAGACGAGCGTATAGGTCGATGCGTTGAGGCTGGCCCCCGCGCCTATCGTCAGCATATTACTGCAGGTGACATCACTCGCCATCGTCGCCGACCCAGTTATCTGGAGATTGTAGAATGCATTCGCCGAGGTCGTCGTAATCGTGCTCGTGCCAGAGAGAATGACAGTCGAAGTATCGCAGGTGAACGTTCCATTTGTACTTGTCCAGTTGCCCGAACAAGTGATTGTCGATGTTGAACCTTTTAGGACGGCTAATGAATAGATAGTAAGAGCACCGACAGATAATGAATATCCAGCTAAATCATAAGTGGTCGTAGAGGCGTTCCCACTATATAATCGAAGATTTCCAGTTAGTGTCCATGATGATGTAAATGTAATTGTTTTTGTGGTTCCCGTAACATCTGTAGATATATAAATGTTCGAAATGGTCCATACGCCTTCGGCCATATTCGGCATATTATGAGATGTTTGTGAACTAACACTAATAAAATAATAGTTGCCTGCGCCAGAAACTTTGCCCTTGTAATAACATCCACCATAAGAATATCCATAATCTACAAAATTTTTTCCGCTCGGTATAACTAATTCTGTTCCGGCTTCCATTTTAACCGAGCCACGTGTATATGTAGTAGATATACCATTATATGTTGATGACGATATCGAAAGTATACCAGCATATAAATGGAAAGAATAAAAATAAACATATCCATATGAATAATAAGTCTGCGTTCCATTGACTTTCCATTGCAAATAATAACTTGTAATCGTTCCTCCGCTTTTTGAGAACCCCGACGTAGTCGTCAGCCAATAACTCCTCGACCCTGTAAAAGTCCCGCTCGACATCGAAAATGATTTGACTGTAAAGTTCGCTGCTTGCGTAATCGTGCCAGTATATCCAGATACCGTAAAATTGCCAAATGTGCCAGCCAGATTCCAGTTACA
>DAOTVW010000366.1:0-1973 GCA_034436035.1 Anaerolineales bacterium | reverse complement strand
GGGGGTGGTGGTATTGCCCGATTTTTGCTGTTTAGGTGGATGATGCCATAATTGTAGCACAATTCCTGCAGTTGTCACAAATTTGCTGTTTAGGTGGACGGTTGCCAGATATAGGCTGTTACGTTGCGATCGTCAACCCAATCCCATGTTGGGCGGCTTGACCGCCACAGGAGAACGCGAAGGATGAAACGTACAGTGCTTGTGTTCTTGCTGGTCAACCTGATGTTGTCGGCTTGCGCGCCCGTGTCCGCGCCCAGCGCGACACTGTTGCCTACTGCTACCGCCATGCCAACAAGCACCGCCACGCCGACCAGCACGCCAACGGCAACACCTACTGCTACGCCGACGCCCATCCCCACCATTCAGGTGGGCAACCTGTCTGTGCCCGACCCGCGCGTCACCAATCCGGAATTATTTGATCTTTCCAAAAAAGACGCCCCTATTCCCCAGTTTGCCAATGCCTTAAAAAATGCGGGAATTAATGTTTCCCCAGAACAAATAGCGCAAAATATAACCTATGAAACCCGTAAAGACAAAAACGGTGATCCCTTTGTTGTTGCTGTCTATAACCTCGATCCCTCCCTTTTCCCCGAACAATACCGCGACCTTGCTGGACCAATTCCTCTGATGGTTGCGGAGAAGGGAGAGAAGGGGTGGGAGTGGAAAGAAATGTGGCTAAGGAGTTTAGCCGATGCTAATGGATTAACTTTAGAAGCACCAATGATTTCTTCTGATAGAAATGTTGAAAAAATCGCTAATCAGTTATTGCTCACAGGTGAAACTGATGCTTCAATTATTTTCAAACACTTTACCCAAAATCATTGGCGACAAATAATAGATGACTGGATGAATATTAAAACTCAATTAGACACAGGAACGATACCCGAAGGTTTTCTTTATAATTGGTCATTGGCAAACAATGCTCTTGATTATGCAAGAAGTCATAATATGACAGTAAGAGCACAACATCTTTTGTGGGGCGGAGATGTCCTTGATTCCATTTTTAATGGAGGGTTTACTCGAGAAGAAATAAAAATGATCGCAGAATTTATAGTAAAAACTAGAGTACTTCAATATAACGGCATAGCCAATCCAAAAAATCCTAATAAAGATATTAGAAGAGTGATTAATCAATGGGATATAGCAGATGAATGGGCAGCAACCGTTACATACCCCCATGATAAATGGCCCTTTTGGTTAACTAATCTAGGATTTCCTAACGCTATAGCTGATGTTAGTCGATGGGTTACTGAAGCTAATCCAAATGCAGAACAAGTCATTATAGAAGATGCTATGTTATATTTACCGAGCGATAGAACTAATTGGAGAGATAAATTTATGGCTTTATTGAATTATGTCAAAAGAAATAATATTCCTGTAAGTAGAGTAGGCATAGAAAATAACTTCTCAGTATTTAATCCTCCACCTGAATCAGTACAAGAGGTGAATCTTAAAACTATTATGGACATGGGGTTTAAGACTACTTCAGAAACCACGGTTGTTTCAGGTAATGATGAGGGCATTTGGGTCTATAAACGAATAAAAACACCAGAGAACCCAATGTTAGCCCAAGCTAATATATATGGAGATAATTTACAAGCATATTTAAATTTAGGTGCGGATCAATATGGATTAGGTGGAATATCTAATGCTTCAGAATGGTATATTAGAGCAGGCATTAATGGTGCTAATTCTATGATTCTTGATAAAAATTATCAACCTACCATCGCTTTTTACAGATTAATGCAGGTGCTATATCAAAATCTCCAACAAAAATAGTTAAAAAATTATATATTTATTAGATCGAGGGGCACGTAGCCCACACCCGCATCTGGGCCAGCAGGGGGCGGCGGCGGGGACGGCGGCTCAAAAGAAATTGCGGCGGCGGTTCGGGGGGGCCGACGTCTGATGTAGGGCCGACACCTGGCGCGGGGCTGGTTATCACGAACGGGCACAACCGACAGCGAGAAAAG
>DAOTVW010000365.1:0-26425 GCA_034436035.1 Anaerolineales bacterium | reverse complement strand
GATCTATCTGCGGGGTAAAACCCCATGACTTTTTACCCCCCCATAGCACACTCAAAAATGCTTTGCATCTATTGTGCGGCCTGTTTCACTCATCGTATATACTCCTACAATTCCATCATCTATGTCAACAATAAGACGTTCCCCCTTCTTATCAATCAACATGCTCATCCTCAAATTGCCGTCTGTCCCACCTTCCCCTTGCCCTTGCCCTTGTGGGTTGAAGATGACAGTATCACATTCTCGCAACTCCTCAACACCTGTCTCACGACATATCTTGACAAACATCTATCTTCCTGCCTTGTTGTTGCATGATATAAGCAACATCTTGCATCTTCTCCACATCACCACGTTTTTTTTGCAGTTCCGCGTTGTGGCAACATATACATAGTGATTCAAGGTTGTCCCACTCGAGACCGGTGCCCCCTTTTTCTATGATTTCATCAACTGATATCTTATGATGCACTAACTCCGCCTTTTTTATCTTTTTAAATTTTTTGCAACGTTCACACAGCGGATTAGCCATCCTATAATTTTTTGAAAGGTTTGTCCATCCCCTAGACCTATAAAATTCCCGGGATTGACTAGATTTTAATAAATGTAAAAAACGATTCATATATTATTGTGTAATATTAACGGAGTATTAAAAGCTCGATGTTGGACGGTCTACATACATACACCGCCATAACAATTCGTCATGGAACAAATGAAGCCTTGAAAACCTTCACTTTTTGAAAAACTATTTAACACCTATAATGAATTAGTTAAAGAAGTTTCCCTTTTCCGCCATTTTTTCCGCCATAGGGGGGGGTATATGTACATGTATTTTTCAAAAACGCAAAAAAATTCATTTACTTTTAGGAATGGCCTTGACAGAACGGTAATTTCCGCCAAATTTTCCGCCATTTTGGCATCAAAAGTATAAGTACTATATATATTAAAGACTTATAATTTTGATTATTAAATACATACATATACCCCCCCCCTATGGCGGAAAAAATGGCGGAAAACTTTTACTATTTATTTAACGTTAAATAAATAATTTTGAAAAACGTTTTTGACAGCTACATTTCGAATGGCGGAAAAAGTCAAAATATCGTTCTAACAATGGGTTGTTTAAATTGTTAAATAGTAAAAAAGTTCAAAAATTAAATACCATTTTGTCAACCTATCCTATACCAAAATTAGGCCTCCTATACCTGAAATAAATATACTTAAAAATCAATAACTTATTTTACAATTAATAATCTTCTAATATTGCAATCTATAGTAGTGTAAACGAAAACAAAAATATTAAATAAACTTTTGGAGGAAAAATGGAAAAGGCAATCAGGGAGTATTGGATTACTGGGTTCCAGGCAATTCCCGCTTATATCTACTATAGGGATGGTTCAAAGTTTCCTCGATTTCCGGGGGGCTGGAAGGCAATTTCTACCCTGGAACAGGCTATAGCGGGGATAGACGAGTTACAGCGTGCAAATCGTGCCGTAAATTGCATAGCACTCAAGACCGGCCCGGCCTCAAATTTGATGGTCATAGATGTAGATGATTTTGATATTTCAAAAAATCATAAAGGATTAGAAAATCTAAAAAAATTTGGAATTACTCGTGAATATCTATCTTCAACACGTCTTATACAGACCCCCGGGGGCTTACATATATATATGGCCTGGGATGACCGTTTAAACGAGTTCAGAACTACCGGGACCGACCTATTTAATGACGACAGCGGAATTGATCTTCGCGGGGAAGATGCTCTGATATTTGCTCCCCCCACCCGATACAAAAAGGGTGATAGATATGTAGATTATTCAGTTTTAAATGATGTTTCCCCCGCTTCAATTCCTGATGACTTTTATGCCTGTTTAAAACGTCGCGTAAATGTCTATACAGAAAAAGAGTTGTTGCAAGCAATCAAAAATAAGATTGATCGGCCCGGATACGAAACTTGGTTTCGGTTAACAGCGGGAACTTACAGACGCTTAAAAAATGATGCTGAAAAAACTGTTGAGATTATGTCCTCTGTTTTCCCCGAAGAAAAACCAGGGGAATATCAGCGACTATTATCAAGTATAGATAATTATTCCGGGAAACCTGTTTCATGGGGGTCCGTTATAAAAATTGCCCGCGACAACAACATTGATGTTGCGATAAAAAAGGATCAAAAGACATTCCAGGGCCCGGAAATAACCTGGAAAACACCATGTTATAATTTAGCTGAAGATGATGCACTCACGATCGAAGGGGCATTTAGAAAGCCCTCTATTATACTGCTTGCTGCTCCCCCCGCATCTTGCAAATCACAGATTGCTCTCACAATATGTAGTCAGTTTTCAAATCCCCAAGAAGACCTCCAAATATTAGGACAGTACCAGCCCGTAAAACCCACGAAATGCTTGTATTTGATAAATGATATGGACATAGAAACGTCATATTTATACTGCCAGGAATTACAGCTAGTCCCTCCCCGGAAAGGGGCATGGAATGGGCAGGTAAATGACAATTTTCAAATTTTTAAACCGGAAGGAAAACTGTCGGACTTAAATGGCCTGGAAAAATACGTCAAAGAAAACAATTTTGAATTGATTATTTTTGATACCCTCTTTTCGCTTTTTGGATCAGACTACAAAGACTCTCAGGCAGTGCTACCATTAATTTCTGAGCTGCGGAGATTTGCGGAGCATACAAAAACCGTTATTATTGGAATTCACCACGAACGTAAAAAATCCGGGCTCGAAAAGGCAAAGGGTGTGGTATCCGACATGGACTCTGTTTATGGGTCCGTTGCCTTGACGGCGGGGTTTGATGCGATTCTTTCGGTAAATGGGTTGGAAAAATCAGAATTTGAATGGTCAATGTCAATAAAATGCCTTAAACCAAGAATTACCCTAAAAAATTATACCACCTGTAATTTGACTACCCGCCGGGAAATGTCCAAGGGAAAATTGCTTGATACCCGCTATCCTGTCCTTGACATGAGATTTTATACCGAGAAAGTCAATTCCTGGACTCATGATAATGTCAGAAACATTCTAGTTGAATTATATAAAAGGGAAACTACCGGAAAGGACATGGCCCGGATTGTCAGGGATTGTGGGTTGACTGCATATCAATTTTACAAACTTTTAAACGAATTAATCAATCAAAAATATTTGTCACGGGATCCCAAATTACACAACCGTTACATTTTTTCAGAGCGGGCTTTCCGGGTAATTGAAGGGGCTTCTCAATCCGATTTGATTGCTGATTCCCTGTCAGTTGATAGAGTACAGTATGCAATGGGTGATGAATTGCTTCGGAGATTGTTGTGTGATTCTATACGTGATTCAGGATTGTCATCAGAAATTGAAATTACCATGACCAATTTTGAGCTAGTCTTATGTGCGGGACTTTTGCAGCACCCGGAATATATTGAAATTGTAAAGTCTGATCCCTTGATGCAATTCATAATCAATACAAAAAAAGCTTGTTCAACTCCATTTTTGGGGACAGTGAGAAATATTCTGGGGCTGAAACAAGATTTTGATTTAGGTTTTTTGAAAACTAAAATTGAAATTATGTCAAAGTCCTTTGATGTTTCAGAGAATAATTTTCGAAGATTTTTAACATGCTATAAAATTTCCGGGTATTGGATTGAATTAACCCCGGAAGAACTTAAAAAAGGGGTGGAAGTATGTTAAAAGAATCGCCGCAATAAAAAGGAGTCACCAATGATTAACCTTGACCTGTCTTATTATCGCTTTGCAAACATATACGAATGTGAACAAGGCTGGGCCTTGTCCCAGCTCGATTCAACGTCAAGCTTTGCCGATTATCTCAATAATTTTGAGACATCGTGACTGCTCCCACGACTAAAGTCGTGGGCTTCCATGAGCCCCTACCTTCGCACCCGCCTTGCGGCGATGCGGGGGTCGCTCAACAGACTCCAGCCCGAGTCTGAGTACATTTAAGGCAGAGTTCAAGTCTCTGCCAGTTTTGAAACCGCAGTGAGGACAGTGATGGATACGAACTTCAATACCTTTAGGCACTGTAGCCCCACACTGCGAGCACCTCTGACTAGTGCCTCTTGGGTCTACTGCGATTACTGTCCTACCAGCGTTTTCAGCTTTGTAGGTCAGAAAGAGTATCAGCAGGGACCAAGCGGCATCAGAGATGCTTTTGGAATATTCTTTCTTTTCAAGAAGGCTCTTAACGTCCAAGTTTTCGTGAGCAATAATATCGTACTTGTCAACAAGTTTCTTAGCAGCTTTATGACAAAAATCTTCACGTCGATTTTTAATTCTCTCATGCACCAAGGCTACGGAATGTCTGTTCTGTTGAGACTTTGCTTTCGAGGATCTTTTTTGGACTTTAGCAAGGTCATCTTGACCTTCTTTAAAAAACCTTGGCTTATCAATCTTAGTACCATCAGAACATTGGATGTATGTCAGAAGGCCAAGGTCTATACCAACTACCTTACCGGTTTTTGGAAGCGGATCTTTAGGAACTACTTCACAAGAAAAGTACACGTACCACTTGTTAGTGGGTGTGCGCTTGATGGTGCAGGTCTTGATAGTACCTTCGAGGGGACGATGAAGGATGACCTTCACCCGATCGATTTTGGAAAGGTAGAGCATTCCATTGGGATGCATCTTAAATCCAGACTGAGGGTAGGTGAAGGAATCGTACCATCCCTTTCCTTTGAATCTTGGAAAGCCAGGTTTCTCTCCAGTCTTACACCTTCTCCAGAAAGCTTTGAAGGCAAGGTCTACGCGGAGTTGCGCGTTTTGGAGGACTTGAGAATAGACCTGGTTCAGTTCTGGCTTCTGAGACTTCCATTCTGTGAGATTCTTCTGGGTATCATAAAGGGATATCGATTTCTTTTCAGTATCCCAAGCAGTCTTTCTCAATGCAAGAGTCTCATTATAAACCCACCGAGTCTGTTCCAAGATGTTGTTCATCTTAGTGATCTGAAGTTTGGTGGGGTATAGGCGGTACTTGAATGTTTTACGCATATATGCATAATATACTTCAAAGGCTTAAAGAATGCTTATGTTATTTCGGTTAATTGCTCGCTTTCATCCCACGGCTAAAGACGCTCGAAGACTCGCTCCGTGGGCTTTCCCGCTCGCAGGATCGTAAGTTTTTGCAACAAAAAAAGAATTGAAAAATCCCAGGAGGACTGACATGATCACAACTTGCACGACATGTAAAAGCGATTTGATTTTGACAAATTATTACGATACCACAAGAATAATGTGCCCTGACTGTTCCCATTTTTTTATGGCCCGGCCCCTATCCCTGCGGGAGCTGATAGGGGACGCGGTTTTGGAGGCGGAGGTTGATATGGGAGACAGTAATCAATACAACGAGTACGGATATGATGTCTGTGGTTTTTATTTCGATGAGCGACTAGACGAGCGCGTACAGACATACACGCTCTATTCGACGGGCACAGATTCATATGTATCGGACAAATATAATAACGGGAAGGCATAAAACACATTTCTCTGAGAGGAGGGGCAAATGTACAAAACAAATTTTCTGGTTTCTGATTCCACGGCGGTGGCACTTGTAGACGTGGGCTGGCTGTTTGACAACAGGACGTGGCGGGCTGATGCATCGGCGGCATGGAATGTGTACACGTCATTATCAATACTTGACAAAGTGAAACTTTTGCAAACGATCAACAAATCCACATAAAATAATATGCCAATAAATTCAATCACTTTTTCCGGGGAGGCATATTATGAATTATCTGACAGACTCCAGCATCATCATTGATGCTGTACGACGTGCAAATTATTTACAAAAGGCAGTGGGGGACGTGGGGTATGTACTTGACTTGAGATCAGAAATCCCCATGCTGACACTGACCAGTGACTCAACCCCGTTTTTTTTGATTGCTTTGCCTATCAAAGATCGGTAATTTTGCCCAAATTTATTTTTTAGGGTATGTTTCGGGCAAAATTACCGAAAAACTCGTTAAATACTAAGTCATTGATTTTTATAGTGGTGTATTTAACAGCCATGCAAAAATCAATGACTTACAAAGGTGGCATATTTGTTGCAATATATATATATTGACAGAATAAAAAACAAAAGAAAGGAGCAAAATGGCGAATGTAAAATCAACACTGCATGTCGAGATTTCCCCGGAAATAGAGCAGGCCCTCCAAAATATTTGCCGTGCCGAGGGGAAAAGTCGTCGCGAGGTCGTTGAGGAGGCCCTGCGTGATCATTTACGAACCGACGAATCGAGGAGGAATTATGATTTACCAAGAGGATATTGACAAGATTGAATTGGAAGTAGAGTCCGAGTTAGCGTCATATAATCTTGATCGTGATCAGATGCAAGCAGTAGTGCAGGCAGTAGTTGATACACTTGTCGGAGATCCGCTGATTGACAAATCGACGGCTGAACTTGCTCACGAGTGTCTACGGGAAATATTGGAGGATGAGAAGGGGGGATAATTAAATGTGAGTAAATGTGTATTCTTCAGCCAGGGAAGCTCAACCGCGGGCTTCCCTTTTTTTTACTACCGTCGCTACGTTGCGTCATTCTTCCACGCTCCCCAAATGCATAATTGCAGGTCGTTGATCCCCCTCCACGCCCCATCGATGCAAACGCTTGCATCAGTAATTGTTTTCCATGTCCCTCCAATTGCAATTTGCCAACCCAGACCACCAGGGGGAGCTATATCATAGGTAGCATATATCCCCGCAATGGCCGTGCCGTAAGAGGAGTGAGTCCATGTTGCAGGCATGGCCCCGGTATTTGTATCATTCGAACGGTTATTTCCAGAGGCATTATCATAGTAAATATTTTCCGTTCCGGCCCCATCATTGCCATAGGCACAGCAATATGTTGTCCCATTTGTCAAGGGCCAGGACACATTTACGGTGCCCCAGCCCTTGCTTGACGGCAAAATGCAGGTTGCGGGCGTTACAGCACGGGTATTAGGCAGACCACCTGACATAGTATATATTGCCGTATCGTAACCCGTTGTACCCGAAGAGACAAACCCACAAATTGCCATTTGTGTAACTGTCTCTCCTGGGCCTGCCGTGTGTACGGTGGTGTTTATAATTGCCCGGCAGTCCGTTATGGCCGCATAGCCGGAAACAGGTGTGGTGGCATATCCAAAAGTCAACCCCGCCGCATGGTAGACAGGGTACGTAGCCTTCTCCAGAAAGTCCTGTGGTATAGACACTGTTAATATATTATCTGTAATGTCAAGTACCCCCCATACCTCTTTTCCCGCCGAGTCAATTATTTTGGGGCGATATATGTGTCCTACTTTTCCAATTTTGTAGATCTTTCCGCCCTCATAATTTTTTTTAGGCTCCAGACAATAAACCGCATAGCTCCCCTTGACATTTTCGGGTCTGCACCCTGGCAAGGCTCCATCTGCTATTTCCTCTGGGGTCAGTTCCGGAGGTTGATAAAAATATTGCAATCCTTTGTCAACAATTGAAAATTGTAATTTATTTGTTTTTGGCTTTTCCTTCAAAATAATTTCGATCTCGAAACCGCCCTCGTCTAACCCCTCTTTGGGTTTCAGGTCATAAAAATGTGCCTCTAGTTTTTCCCCTGCCCATCGTACTATATCACCATTCAATGATACGGCAGGATTTAATTCTTCATGTATCAATCGAGCAGAGAAATTGACCTCATTGTCCCACCGCATGACTTTTGCCTGGGGATAAAAAGTATCGGGCTGTTTCGTGTCGCCTATTTCCACCTTGACACGATCACGGACGTCATTTTTTGGGGTGATTGAGAATTTATTGTTAACAGTAGTATTCATATTTTTATGCCGTATACTTAATGTAAAGTGTGCCTGTTGGCCTATCCGTCGCTGAGGGAGCTGCCCCCGTACCAAAAAGGATTGGAGCAGTGAAATTGGATGTACCGTCAAGATTGCCCGTAATAGTCACGGAGTTAAACGATACGTCAGAGCCTACACCTAACCCTGTGACTCCTTGAATGCCGGTTTGTCCCTGGACGTAAAGGCCTGTCAAGCCCTGAATGCCTGTTTGTCCATAAAAGCCCGTAATGCCCTGGACGTAAAGGCCTGTCAAGCCCTGAATGCCTGTGACTCCTTGAATGCCGGTTTGTCCCTGGACGTACAAGCCGGTGAGGCCCTGAATGCCTGTTTGTCCATAAAAGCCCGTAATGCCCTGAACGTATAAACCCGTCACTCCTTGTATGCCTGTTGCCCCGTCACCACCACCGCCCCCAGACCCTACCCCAGTGGCACCTGGCAATCCCTGGAGTCCTGTAATGCCACAGCCCTGTATTCCCGTTTGTCCATAGAACCCTGTGAGGCCCTGTATGCCCGTTTGTCCATTGCCACCCGCAAGCCCAGTTTCGCCTTGAACTCCAAGGCCTGTGTGGCCTTGTATGCCCGTTTGTCCATAGAACCCAGTCACTCCTTGTATGCCTGTTGCCCCGTCACCACCACCGCCTCCAGACCCTACCCCCGTGGCACCCTGGAGTCCTGTAATGCCACAGCCTTGTATTCCCGTTTCCCCCCGGATACCCGTAGCTCCTCGACAAGCGTTGCCAGTCAATCCCGTGACACCCTGTATACCAACACCATCGAGTCCCCGTTCACCATCCGTCCCATCCACCCCATTAACACCCCGTTCCCCTTTTTCTCCGGGAGCTCCCCGCGGTCCTTGGATACCCGTCGCCCCTATTATGCAATCATAGCAGCCCATAATATTTTCCTTAGTTAAGTTAGTTATACAGTATCATATTTCTTTCGTTAATCTTTTACCACTATAAAAGTCGTCGTACTTGTAACCAAGACCGTTAATATCTTCCAACATAGTCACACACGGTCTGTGATTCGCCCCTAGCCTGAATTTAAAATTACGGAATAACTCTACACGAAAAACAAAGCATTGCATACAAACATGTTTTTTTATTTTCCTTGGGTCACCACGCCCGGCCAAGGACAGGGCCATGTAATTTCTATTGATGGATAAAAAATCTATTGCCCTTGAAAAATTGTCCTGGTATAAGTGTATTATGTCCCTGTCCTGCATTGCAGCATATTCGTCATGATTATCCGCTAGCATTGGTACCATCAAATTCCTGCTCACAACCTGGCATTCCAGCATTTTTTTGCGACGATCGTCTTCTGTTTTGTCATAATCAGTTATTCCATGCGATGCACATAAAACAATATCGATAGGAATGTCCTGCTTTTTTATGGAGTCCTCAACCCCATTCTTTAAACCTGTCCCCTCTGCTATCGGTATATAGAGCTTCATTTATTCTTCCACGACGAAAAATTGTCCATGTGCCCGTTTGGTGCCACTCGTTTCCCAGGCAGATTCCCACACCGTACGATGTACAGTATATGCGGAAGAACTCCCACTATAGTATATGCTCCCCAACCCGTCCTCATCATAACTACCATTGCTACCGTACGTCTGGGCAACGCCAAGACAAATATATGCCGTCGCGGTTGGTACATGCGGAAGTTTAAATGTCAAGCTTGCGGAATTGCTACTTCCCTCCAACCAGAAGGCGCATAGATAAATAGTACCAAATATTTTTTTGTAATAAACAGTTTTCGTTGAAAGGGAAGCAAATCCTGTTACAGTACTATCCGCGCTATAATCAATCCAGCCACTTATCTCTACTGCCAAGCCTGTTAGTCCTTGAATGCCTGTGTTCCCTTGAATGCCGGTTTGTCCCTGGACATAAAGGCCTGTCACTCCACGTATGCCCGTTTGTCCCTGGACATAAAGGCCTGTCAAGCCCTGAATGCCAGTTTGTCCCTGGACATAAAGGCCTGTCACTCCACGTATGCCCGTTTGTCCCTGGACATAAAGGCCTGTTACTCCCTGCATACCAGTTTGTCCCGTGATCCCCAGACCTGTCACGCCCTGTATGCCAGTTTGTCCAGCCCCACCCGTTACTGTTGCCGATACAACACGGCCATCCGTGTCGTATCCGAGTATGCCCGTTGACCCGCCTGAAAATGCCCCTAGAAATGGTGCATTCGTGCCGTCCTTAAATGTCAATCCCCACCCGGCGCTGTTGGTATATATTCCAACGTGCCTTTCCGCCATGTTGCCCCGCCCGATAAACGCAGAGGGCGACATTGACGTGTCCGCATCCGACAGCCAAAAACCGCCCCCACCATCACCGATCCCGCCGTTTATATTTTCACCCATTATAAGGGCACGGCCACGGGAAACAAATGCGCGGAACCCTTCGGCATAGAGGGTGCCAATTTTCATTAATCCTGCCGTATTCGGGGTATCATTAAATGTAAATGAACTAGACGTTGTGGCGGTGTTGTCCGACGATCCATATACCACCTGGTACTGCTGCACGACACCTATACCAACCCCGGTTTGTCCTTGTATGCCCGTTTGTCCATAGAACCCCGTGAGGCCCTGTATGCCTGTCGTTCCTTGAATGCCAGTAGGGCCCTGGAGGCCCTGAATGCCAGTAGATCCTTGAATGCCAGTAGAAGAACCGGCATTAGCAGTATTACCGCGGTTGTATTGCTTAATGATATCCACTACAGTACCAGCAAGATTTCCCATTTTTTATCCTATGAAATATGGTATTGAACCGTGGCTCCTATCAAGTCTTGTGCGCTGCCCGCGTCATCCGACGAGGCATAGAAACAAGCGTTGTAATACAGGCTTCCGTTTGTCAAGATTGCCATTTGGTAGTTGTATACGTTCTCCAGGTCCCGCGCTATCAGCACTGGGAGAAATTTATTTTGGTGGGGTCGAATTGAGGCGGGGACTGGTGTACTCTCAGCAACTTTTAAAACCCCTGTTGTCATATCAGTCAGATCAGTAAAATGTAGAGTAACGTTATTGTTGTTAATTACATCATAATAGATGTTAAGAGTCTGATCACTATATCCATCCCTTTTAAAAATTGCTTTAAAAGAACTGCTGTCAGTCAATATCCACCCCTGGTTATATAGATACTCTATATTACCCTCAATGCGATTAAAATCAGCACTTCCTATGACTTGACTAGCCGCCCAATCTGTTTTTGGAGTAATCCAGCTCATAACAGCCTTCCTTCCGTTGTTTCTTTTAATGCTCCATCAAAAGTAATTTGGTTTTTATATACACGAAATTCGGCGGTCGCATCTTTTTTTTCGTAGATTTTTATCGCAATCGTATCGCGCAATTCCAGGGCCGGGTTTCCTCGCCATGAAAGAATAATATCTTTCCGTATATTCTTATAAGACCCAACAAGTGTATCTGCAATTTTTTGTGCCATAGTTGTGTCTTGAATTAAATGGTTGACGGGATAAGAATATTCCTGAATACCATAATTAGTTATTGATTTTGTGTCTCTTGATATGATTGTGTCTTCCCCCTGTACCGTATATTTCAACCCGCTTATTTCAATTTTACATATATGCTCAACAGAATCATTATTGGATAATGTAAGTAGTGCGTTACAGGCATAGTAGGTCGCGTCACTGATAGATATGTTTGCCCCTCCCTCTGTTACACTTGCAGTTGCGTCCTCAGCCGGAATTGAATTGTATATGCATTCATATACCAATCCGGAGACCGGGACAGTTATGTTATTTGAGCTGTAAACTATAGATCTCGATGTATCCGCAACAATAGGCTGTGTATTTACCAGAACGGAATTATAAAGCTGGTCCGTTCTGGACGGGATGTTTTTATCAAAATAATTATCAGGTGTTATAAATAAATCCGCCATATCATATTTCTTTTGTATTGCTTTATAAGGTTTATTACATCTGCATTGTTCATTCCGGCCCTCTAAAAATCAGAACATCATTACGTGACATATAACAAAATCCCATACAAGCTTCCATCAAATTTTTGAAACATTCAAAATAAGATACCCTCTTGAAATACGCATTTGAGATAGTATAGTTATTCAATGCTGGATCTATTTCGTAAACCAAATCCAACATAACCGGTATATCATCAATGGCCTGTTCGCATAAAATTTCAGCAAGATCGGCAATGGTATAATTTTTATAAATCAAAGATTTTTTAAACGTTGACAATCTAAAAAATTCCATCCTGTCCCTGGCAGTTGTTGTTACAACCGTTCCTTGCTCCTTTGAGTCCCAGTCTCCGGACCAGAACTTTCCCAGGGGAATTCCTATTATAATTTTATAAGTTTTTGTTGGATCTTCCAAAGCAATATATGGTTCTATAATTCTATTTTTAAGCAAGACATTATTAAAAGGACTGTCAGTATTGCCATAAACAAAAGGATCATCAATGGAGGGTTCCCAGGACTGGTCCTCATTAAAATAAAAAAATCTCGGAACATTTATGTTTTGAAGGGATAAAGAAAGTTCATTGCAGGAAATATTACCGATAGGGTTTGACCCCTTTATTTCCGTCTCTTCTAATAAATCAATACTTTTAACAGCATCACCAAAAAAACTTGATTTATAAGAATTGTAAAATTCGAGTATTTTTGCGGTGCTATGTGGTTTGCTCCATTTGTTTATGGACAATAAAATCCTATCGACAGCATCAACGTTTATGTTTGGAATAAAATCTACATCATCAAAAAACTCGTGGGTTGATGCATAATTGCCGTAAAATTCAGTTGAGTCACCGTTAAAAACAAATACATCGTAGTCAGTAGCATATTCCAGCTCTCCATTATAGTTGCCTAATTCAATTTCTCTAATCCATTGATGATAATAAAAAGATATTGTTAAAAAATTTATTGGCCGTTGATTAAATGAAATGCTTAATTGTTGTGGTGGATTGAAAACCCCATTTCCATCACAAGTTGCATCAGACCACCATCCAAATTCAAATCGATTAATTTCGCCGGGAGCGGGGGCCGGATAAAATAACATATCGCATGCCGTTGTACCATCCAAATGGGCCCAGCTTGTACATAGACCATTATGTTGGTTTACACGAAGCTTACCATCATAAGTCTGTGACAAATAAGAAATCCTGTTTTCGCTGGTAGCTGTTGTTTCTATGGATTTGTCAATGGTTCCCTGTGACCATGTTACATAAACAGAAGGGTGGAATTTTCGAGTAACAGCTTCTATAGCTGTGTTATAGAATTCATAACCTGAATTTATCATTCTTAAACCTCATCCAGTATAACTTTTATGCCGGACCATAGTCCGCCGGATCCCCCCAAAACGACTCTTTCTTTTTCAATGGGCTGCATCAGTACTGTGTACTGATTGTAAGTTGTGTCATTATATACCCTCAAACTTAATGTTGAATCAGCGCAATAAAAATTTTGCAGAATATCCAGGTTGGTACCATCAATCAAACTGTAATTTAAAGAAAAACGATTTTTAGTCGCTATTATATCACGTACAAGCCGTCCACTTGCCGTCCTTTCTTCTCTGGCAAGGATGGTCGGGGTAACTGTATATCTACGGCCAAACGCTGGCAATAGGGAGTACGATCCATCAATCCCAAGATATATATCCCCATCCTTCATATCGCCCCCAATCTTGTTGCCTCCATAATTTGATATTTTGATAGCCGTCTGTTTAGCTCCTTTAATCCTCCCTCGTCGGCTATCATGGTCCCCACATGTATATGTATATCACGTTGAGTAACAGTTGTGCCCTGATTAGATGACTCCCAAAATTCGTGCATAAGATTTTTTGCCAAAATCTCAGTCCCGGTCTCCATGGGCAAAACCAATTCATTTTCACTGCCTTCTCCAACCACGGCCTGTATGCCATTTTCTTTCCGTTTTACCAAACCGCCCCGCCCGAAAGGGATTGGCTGGGCTGCTATTAATCCCGTTTCTATGGCCCCCAAGGCACCCACAAAAGTAGATAGGGCAATGTTAGGTAGTGACTTAACAACTGCCGCGGCTGTATTAATTATGGAAGAAAATATCGCAAATGTTTTTTCCTTCACTGCCTGATCATGCTTTAACTTTTTTAATTTTTTATCATATTCTACATCCAATTGCTCCATTCTCTTTTCGCGTTCTTCCTGATTCGTGATGGAAGATTCTATGTTGCTTTTTTCTTTGGCGTACCAATTGTCAAGAGCAATGCTGTTGTTTTGGTAGGCCTGAGACCATATGGCCTCAATTTGACCTCCCACCATGGCCATATCATCCAAAAATTTCATGGCCTTTTCTTTTTGGGCCTCGGCTTTGGCCTCGGCAATTAATTTATCATAATAGATTTCTATGTTTGCAGTCTCAGCACCTTTTTCTTTTGCTAACCTGATGGCCTCTTCCTTCTCTTTTTCCAGAATGCTAATTCGAGAGTTGGATTGTTCAAAAACCGCATCCGCATAATATTTTTCAATTTCACTTATCTTCTCTTTTTTGTCCTTTTCTATATCCACCGTTGTTTCTGCATTCTCTACAATCTTCTCCATTTCCTTTTCTATAAGTTCATCTTTTTTTGCATCATAAAACTTGTTGATGTTATCAATTGTCTCGGCCGTGGCCTTTGTGCTCCGCGCCTTTTCCAAATCCATATTCCGTCTTAGTTCATTGAGCTCCAGTTCAGTTTTACCAATTTCCATGGCCTGGGTCTTCCAGGTCTGTGCCAGCTCTTCCCTGGCCTTCTTCTCTGCTTCCGTGCTCGTGCCACCGCCAGTACCCATGCCTGCCATTTTCCTCTTGAGAGCTTCGACCCTTGCGTCATAAATTTCGAGCTCGCTGGTATTACCAGCCAGGATTTGTGTAAGAGTCCGGAACCGTTCGGACAAGCTACCCTCAACCACCCATCCGAGGGCATTTGCTTTTTTGGATAATTCTTCTATATCGTTACCAAAAAGTTTATTGGATTCTATAGAATCATTGACATCAGTTTGGTATTGCACCATTTTATCAGCCAGCAAATCCATGCTTTGTCGGAATTCCAACATTTTCTTTTCGGATTCGGAATCTGCTTGCTTATCATCATATTTATCACGGGCCTCACGAGCCAAATCAAATGCTGTTTTTACCCCCAGCAAGGACGTTATAAGGAGCCCTGCCCCAACGATGACGGCCGTGAACGGGTTGGTTGCCATCGCAGCTGTCAATCCAAGTATGGCCGTACGTGCAAGGGTAACAGTTGCAACTAGCGATCGGAAGACAGTAATTATTTTACCCGTCATCAAAATGGCTGGGCCAGCCACGACCACGAATGCGCCGAAACCTGCAATGATTTTCTTTGTTGTACTATCCAGACCCAGGAACCATTTTACGGTGTCGGAAATTCTGGATATAAATTCCTTTATTGCTGGAACCACTTTTGACTGTATTATGGGAATAAGCTCTTCCAGTAATGGTATAAATTCAGAGCCAATACTCCTAACAAAAGCATCGAACTGTCCCTTCAACTGCTCAACTTTTTTTCTGAATTCGTTCGCTGCAGCGAGAGAATCACCTGACATTACAAGCCCTAAATCATGCGCATTTTTCCGCGCACGATCCATTTCTTCTGAAGTCATACCAAGAACGGGGGCCAGGTCCGTCAAGGACTTGCCAAAAATATCCTGTGCCAGGGCGTTACGCTCTGTTATATTTTCAACGGACCGCAATTTATCAAGAATTTTGGGGAACAAATTGTCCATTTTTTCTACATGCCCCGTTGAGTCCTTTATATTTACTCCTAGTTTTTCCAAAGCATTCGCGGCGGGGCCTGTACCTTTTATAATTTCCGGAAGAGAATTTGACAGCTTGGTTATAGTGCCTACAAAACCATCAAAATTTACCCCGGCCTCCCGTGCTACATTCTCATACTCTTGCAACGCATCCGTTGATAGCCCAGTTATTTGATTTAAATCAAGTATTTTATCGGCGTATTGCCCGGTCTTAACAGTCGCGGCAGCTATTGCCGTACTTACAGCTGCAATGGGTAACGTAATGGTCTTTGAAAGTGTGGTGCCTATTTTTTCCGTTTGTCGAGCAAACTTGGCAAAGGCTTTGTCGGCTTTTGACATTTGCAACTCAAGGTTTTGCAAGCCTTGCTGCACCCCTGCCAGGCCATTTACTGATATTTCCCCAACTAGTTCAAATAATTTTCTCATTTTTTAAACAACTCCGCGACGCGTTTACCAACTTCGAGGCCCCGTTTTGCGATGGCCTTTTTTTGTCCGGCAGAAAAAAATTCATCCTCAGCCAATCCTAGCTTCCTCAGATAACTGCTGAGAGAACTCTTACCACCATGGCCGGAAAGAAAAGCTCCGAAAGCCGCGGCCTTATATAAAAGTTTTTCATTTTGCAATTTTTCATTTTCTACCATCCCTGAAAAAAACAGGAATTCTGAATACAAATAATTCTTAAACTTTTCTTCTGGAAGTTTCAAATAAAATCTTACAGCATTTTCGGCGTCGGTTATTTTTTTACAAAGCCTCGCATCCGCCTGAACCCCTGCGAGGCATGCGTAAAAAAATCATTTACCTCTTTAGAATTTGTCAATTGCTCTATGATACGCGCTTCTGTATCCAGAGGCATTTCCCAATATTCCTTTTCCGTTTTGTTTATAAGCGATGCAAACCATGCAACAATATCCTGTTCAATTGTGTCAAACATCAATCGAAGGAGTTTTACACCCGCGGACGAGAAGAAATTGGACTTTTCCAAAGTATTCTCTTTAGCTACAGCTTCGGGTGGCACAATGCAATTTAAAATGGATGAATCACCAAGTTTGTCGGAAAGTTTTTTTATCATTTCCGATACTGTTTTTCTGTCTTTAATTTTTAACTGTCTTATCTGTATATCTGCCATATCTTCTCCTTTGTTAAAAAACCTGTAGGAAAGGAGGGGCTATCCCCTCCTTGATTCAAGCTCCTGAAGTTGTATCCTTTGGAAAGTAGATATGCCACGGTTCCTTGTCAAGATCCGCCGGGTCATAGTGCGCGGTAAGCTCAAGCTTGTCCACCGCCTCTTCGTTATCTGACAGGGTGAGTTCAAAATTTCCAGTGTGCAAAGCATTATCGATTGTAACCGCCACTGGGTAATTGCTCCCCGAGACTTCTCCAAGAAGCGTGACTGAGTCTTTGTAATCCGTAGACGATAGTTGTAGCCTGCGGTATAGCTCGCTGTAGTTTGTATGGGTCGTTGAATCGAGCGCCGAACCGGGCAGGGACATGCCAAGTATAGCTGTGTCCCATTCGATCATATTGAGCGTCAGCTTTGCGGTGGATTTTGTGACCCGTCTTCCGCCCTTGACAGGACCCTTTGCCCCATCAAATTCCATGTCTTTTATCTCTTGCTCGACGGTAAAAACATTTCCTCCCCTGGTCGCTCCGAGCGTAGTCCCATCCGAGGTCGGAGACCAATTCAATCTTACTTCCCCAGCATCTATAATAAGATGGTTGAGGGTTTGTGCATCCACTCCATGATAACGCATAATATAGCTCCTTTAAGTTAAGGTTTATGATCTATCAACAAAATTTTTTCTTCCAGCACGCGCATAAAACTGCAGGTTATAGTGTATGTTTCTAGGATCCATATCCTCAACCGGAGATCCAGAGAAATAATTACAACGAATGGTGTTGTAATGTGAGTTGTCTTTAAATGTATGTCTGTCAAGAAGCATCTCAATTCTCTCTATGGCTGCTCTGGAATCTGACCGGGAAACATTATAATCATAATAATCTATATAGAAGTTATAATCTTGCACAGGTATTGCCTCCGTTGAGCTCCGCGTTATACGCACAACAACGAATGGCGTTGTAGCGTCTTCCGGAGCCTCCTCAGAAAACACGGCCGAGGATCCGCAGTATGAGCTAATATACCCACCTAGGATACTATCACTGCGCAAGTAATTTATTATCGAAGCTTCAATTGTTGTAGTAGGAGCTGGAGTCGTAGTAGTAGGATCTGGAGTCGTAGTATCGAAATACATCGCCCCGATACCAACTCGTGAACTGTCCCACAGTCCCGTAACATAGCCCGTATACGGGGGATTTCCGGGTTGAGGAGGGGTATCAATCCCCACTGATAATATTGAATTACAGAAAGCGGATTGAGAGTCGTCCCATGCTGGCCAGGCCGGAGGAGTCCATCCCAATTGATAATTTTTTTGTTCCGTGCCCGCGTGGAATGATGGTAATGATACTGTTGACAGACAAGAATTGATAATGGTTAAATACTGAACAGGGTTAACAGATGTTACAAAAGTCCCATCTAAAATTGAATCCATTACCGTCGTATCCCCAAAAGCGCTATATGAAAAATCGAAGTTTCCAACTATTGTACATCCCGATAAACGAGGAGATCCTTCATTGACAAGTAATCGCTTACCGCCGGAAACTACATGGAGAAAGCAAGAATTTAAATTGCTATAGCCGATGCTTATATTGTCGGCGGACGCCTCTAAAATCATCCCTGTAATTTCAGACTCACCACCAAAGTGAAACCAGCTAGTGGTGTGTATCCGGTATGGTTCCCCCCACGGAAATATTTTATTCCCGGTTACTATATGATAACCAGTACTGACATTTGCTGATCCACGTACGTACCAATCGTCATCCGTGGCCGCGTGCAAGATGCTGAAAAAGTCATCGGCATGCCAAGGGTCTTCCATTGACCCTTCCCCGCCAGTCCCCGTCAAAGAGAGATTAAAAAACTTGTCAGCCATTACCAATTCTCCGATAAAATTTTTTCTACCTCTTCAACCTCTTCATCAAACGTCGGAACCAAAAAAGGCCGAGGCTCAATTTTTCCACTTGATACTTCAACTCCTTCGTGCCCACGATAATTTTTTACTGTACGCAGCTGTGTGCCAAACTCCAATAAATGCGCGTGATATGCTGGCGGTCCTACTCCGACTAGTACCGCATGCTCGATGGGTTGATAATCTATCCCTTTTATTAAATCTCCCTTATCTCGACCGGGGGGATTGCCAGGCAAAGAAATACCTTTGCTTGATACCTTTTCTTTTAACTTTTTTTTCAAATAAGACCCGGCAGCAATTAATGACCTTCGCTCTGATATGCTCATCTCCTTTATAATTTCTGGAATTTTATTCACAATTTTCACCTTGCCTCCTTGCAAGTAAGCACTTGCTCAATTCCACGCTCATCCAGATTTTCCACCGTTAGTATTTCAAAAACTCTTGACCCAAATAGTATCCTGTCTGTCTTCTCGTTTATTGTAATGTTTCCCCTGCAGTACAACCTGTGTGTTGCATCAACGTTTACGGATCGGAACTGAAATTGCTGGGAGGCCTTAATGGGAACAATTTCCATTGGATAACGCGTCCCCGCGGACCACTCCGAAATAAAACCTCCCTGCCCATCATCTCTATTTTGTCTTGACTGCACACTTACATAATGCCGTGCTCTAGTTGCCAAAGAACTTGACCTGCCCCAATTTCTTTCTCGATCATTCATATAGTCTTTCTTTCGCGAGCAGGTCCCAAAAAGCCTCCGGTATGGGGTGCTCCCCCGTACGGTTATCATTACGATATGCACAATATAAAAAAATTGCATCACGCACAATCGGGCTTACTTCGGACGAACTATCAGCCCCACTAAAAAATTGACAAACAAAAGATCTTATACCCCGCAATTTAACAGTTGGCAATCTTGTCCCATATTTTATATCTATTGCCGCCGTCGGTTTTGCGGATAGATTTATATCCAAATAACCCGGATCATAAATTGGATCTACTCGGGAATCATAGAGTACTATGGCCGAAGAGTCAGTATCATATATACTCACATAATCAATTAATCGACACTTATCCGCGGATGGGAGATACAGTGGCATGGATGGGTATCCATCGCAAGAGTACTCCAAAGTTTTTCTGATGTATGTCCTCCTTTGGTATCCCTCAGCTAGTTCCGTACCAGCCTTTATCCATGAAGAAACTAGCGAATCTTCTATATCATATGGTATACGAGCATACAACTTTGCCTCACTAACCGATACTGGAAGATCCGTTGTCTCATCAATCACCCTCAGCATCACGGTCCCCTTTCCTTTTACCTCTCATGACAGCCATTTTTACATGGCTGTCATGCATGAGGAATTGACAATTTACATCATCGCCGCCAGAGCTGTCGGGGGCGACTCTTGGCTGTACCGCAGACCACTCTGCAAATACAGGGCGGCCGTGACATTGTCAGTACTGTCCGTTGCCGTTACCGAAAGATAACGGTACCCGGATGATAACGCCGAACTTGGCACGTCAAAAATGACAACCTTGTCTTTATCAGTAGTAGTACTGCACGTAAAGTCAGTGCCAGTGGTAAGACTGTACGCGTCATTGTTTGAGGAATCCGCACTATACCAGATGTTAACCGACGTCGTCAGCCTTGTTGCCGATGTTCCATCGATGGTTGACTGGTTCAGGTTAAAAACAGGTGGCGTTGCATGGGCCTGGCTGGTAATGCAAACAACAGAGCAATGCTCACATTTTCCCATGTCAATCCATTGTCCAGTGTGGGTGGTGGCCGCTGTCTCCGGAGCGAAAGCAACAATCACTTTCTCTCCCTGGACTGGTCTCAAATTGTTACTCATAGTAATCTCCTTTATAAGGTGGGAGTATTAACCTCCCACCTCGGTTATTGGTTAGTTATCTTGCTGCCAAGGCCACGAAAGGCGAAAGCGTAGTGCTTCCATGGGCCGGAGTCAAAGCCGAATTCCATAACGGTTGTCCGTTACACCTATAGGTAGTCCGGAAAGCTGTTTCCATCTCCACGAATTTAACATGGATGGACTGTGCCGACTGTACTCCTCCTTTCTCGATCACGCAGTACTGGCTAAGATCGACGAAAAGAATATCACCGACATCACCGAGCGTACTGCAATGCTCGCAAGGAATAACGGGGCGTCCCATCAACGTCGAATAGGGTTGCCCAGAAATTCCGTTCGCCGGGAGATATATCGGCACTACAACACTGGTACTATCACCGAATGCCATTTGCATCAATTGCGGCTCAACGTCCTGGTTGACAAGCCAGACAGCATTTGAGCGAGAGGGGCCATACAAACGACTATACATCTTAACGATGTTCTTACCGACGATCGTATCGGCTGCCTGTCCAGACTCCTTAGCCACGGTTACCAGTGCCGGAGAATTAAGTATTCCCAGCGGTTTCCCAATTCCATCGCCGCGAATGATCGCATCATCAACCTTAAATGCGAGCTCCTCAGAGGTGCATTGGGTGAAAATAGAACCAAGTTGCTGACTGTCTTGCAGCATCTCTTCTGTTGAGTACATCAGTGCCCCGACAGTTTCTAAATCGCACTGCCAGCGGCCAAATTTAATTTTGCTGCTGGTAATAGCGGTGGCCTCGGAGCGCCAGTATCCAAGGGCGTTGCCCCAGCGACATCCATCAGTGCGGGAAGATTCGTCGATATACGGCATCTTTACACCATTGGAGTTTGGTCCAATCGTGATGTGCTTACACTTTGACGACACAACCGACGCCTCGTGCATCTTGGAAAAAATGCTGGTTGCAGTATCAGTATCGACCAAGAAACCACCATCGGCTGGAATACCAATCGACTGTCCGGTAGCAGTTCTGTTCTCATCTCCCAATACTAGACGAGGGTCGACACGCCCGGTCCGTTCGGCTGCACGCAGGGCTAAGAGCCATTCTCCAGTATTTTCCCATGTGCGCTTTTCGGGAGTATTATCGACCGGCTTCTCAACGGCTTCCCCAGAACGGATCTTATCAACCAGCTCGGTCCTGCGGATATCTTCATCGATGTCCGCGATCCTTTTCTGGATCGTATCGAACTCGGTCTTCTCGTCTGCGGTCATACGGTGATCGCTCCGCTTGTCAACAGCCTCAGTCAAGGTAACAATCTTCTTGACCTCTTCGGCTTTTTCCCTTTTCAACTTGATCATATCTGGCATAACCACTCCTTACGTTAAGGTTAATTTTTGTCTGTATGCATATAGACGGTAATAACACATATCATCCGTCTCATCATCTCTTTCTTCTTGCAGTTTTGAGAAAACATCCCCATAATAATCATCCACCATCGACCTCACGTCTACCGATGTGGCCTGGTATGCCGGGAAAGCCGTTGGAGATATCTCTTTCAAATCTACATCAACCAGGGACCGTACTTTGGCACCGTTCTCATTCGACCAACTCGATTTACGTATGCGAAAACCAAAACTCATTCCATCCACGTCTCTCCGCTGTATAGATGTGTACGCATCCCTACCCCATTGCGTATCAGGCAGGGACAAGTCAAACATAAGACCCTTACCATCCTCCACTAATTGCAGTGTCCCACTGCGCTGCCTACCAAGAACAATGTCTGGATTGTGATTCCATATTGCGACTACATTTCCTTCAGAAATGGATTTCGAAAAGGCCCCCGGGGAAACCATCTCAAAGAAGTCCCCAAACTTGACAGAACGAGAATTAAAACGGGCCGCATATCCTCCAATTGATCTGTTTGTTCCCTCCTCCCTTGTAACTATGCTGTCAGTGGCAAAAATTGCTCTGACAAAATCATTTCTCTCTGTTGCCTCCTCGAAGGAGATGACCTTTATATCATGCTCATCAAGCCATTTCTTCGCCTGCTCAGTAGTAAATACATTTTTATCAAAACGGTAGGACTGAGCAACCATGGCCCCGTCCCCCCCTTTTAACTTCCCCACAATTACGGACAGCCCCTCCGCAATTTTTTTATTCCGGAAAGATTCCGGAATAAAATCCTCGGGATTCCTAACCCGTGCTGAATGTACATTAGGGTATGGCATTTATTTTTCCTTCTCGATTGGAGATAATATTGATTTTAATTCGTCAATGAATTCTTTACTGTCTATTACCCCAGACTTTCCTGTTTGTTCTCCCACAACCTGCATATTGGACGGGATCAAATAACTATCCCCATTTGGTATTGGATTATCATTCTCTTTTTCCCGTATGTCATTTGCCGAAAGCCAGCCACCCCTCCTGCCTATGTCATAAGCCTGATATCTGTCAAGCATGCGCCCCCTGAGTAGGCCATCAAAATTAAACTCCACAAAACAATCCTTATCATAGACTAGCTTCTTGTTAATCTCCTGTTCCCATTGCACTAAGTATGGACGTATTGTGTAAGTCAAGAAGCTGGCATTGAGCTCTTCTAGCCCCGATCCCCAGGTAGTGGCCTTTTCGTGGCTCTGTAACAAATGTAAAGGCACGTTATAAATCCTGGCGATCTCACTTATATCGAACTGTCGCGTTTCCAGGTATTGGGCGTCCTCGGGGGGTAGTCCAACTCTCTCAAATTTTAGACCCTCCTCTAGAAGCATTAACTTATGGCTGTTTGACAAGCCCTCATACTGCAATTTAAATTTTCTTGATAAAGATTCATCAGTATCATTTTTTCCAACTTTATATCCTGATAAAATCCCCGCCGGGTTAGTACCCTGGGAAAAAGTCTTATAACCAAAGTCTTTCACGGCAGCTGCCGCCGACAGGGTCATCCTGTGCGTCGAAATGGGAGACTGCCATGTGTACATGTTTGCCGACAGCGAGGGAAAAATCAGCAACTCATATGGCATGTAATTGCGAACACCACTGTCAAGTTGCAATTGATATATAGTAGTACTGTTTGCCGTGTCCCTCAGTACACGCATTCTCCACGGCGGCAAGGGCCACAACTCTTTTGGTTCTCCATTGACAAATTTTATTTCACTTATACCCACACCCCACAAATTTTGATGAATTGCCATAAGCTCCCGCCAACGAAAACTTGTCATCTCTGAATTTGGCGAGTCATGCATCATGCGATAAAACGAGTCATAAATCCTCCTCTTACCGCGGGGAATCATGCGCTCAAAATAAAAAAGAGGAAGCGACGCAATCGTCCATGCAATCAGCCGTATGCTTGACCAAACTGCCGTAATGCTCATGGCCGTTGATTCGGAAATTTCCGCGTAATACTTCGGAACTTCCAAATCTTTTCCAGTGATAAAATCAGACAAGGCCTGTCTCCACAGATCACTATCGTTGGATCTTTTTATCCAATTTATAAGTCCCATTTTATTTCCTTGCTAAGTGAGACCCACCGAGCATCAATAACGCCCCCGCAAGTATGAAAGCTGCGGGCTGATAAATTTCCCATGTCCCATAAATTGCACACCCAAATCCGGAAACAATTATTATTTCCGGAATATTACTTATAATGAAAAGAATAAATTTTTTCATAAGAAAAAAACCTTTGATGATTCCTGAGTGATATACAGTTCCTTCTGAGCATGTACATGCGCATTGATTAATGCGGCAATAGGATCTATACGTCCTGTCGATTTCTTTTTTGACAACAAAATATTCTCATTCCGATCCACTGAATCGGCCACGGCATTTGATAAGGCCCAGGTCAAGACAGGGTTACCATCATGCAAAATTCGCTTCTGATAAACCATCTCCCGGAAATGCTTCGTCGGCTCTGACAAAGTTTTTATCCCCTGCACCACATCCTCAAAATCAAACCCGGCAGTAGCTATACGGTTCTTAATAAGTTGTGAACCCCACGGATCAATGCAAAATTTTTTAACATTATATCCGTTGATCGTGATTGCATTCTCAATCCATTCCCAAATTGTCAAGTAATCTATGGCCGAGCCCTTGCACAACGTTATGTATCCATCGCTGACCCATGCATCGTACGGGGCCTTGTCCCTCTGCCGCCTGAGCACTAAAGTTTCCTCCGGCATGAACGAGTGGGAAAGAACATAAAACTTTTCCGCGTTTACAAATTCAAAGGCTACCGAGGTCAAGTCAATCTTTGCCGACAAGTCTATCCCGCAATAACACGGCAATTCATGGATATTGTGCGGTAATTCCCCTTTACACAATGCCCACTTGTCCATGTTCAAATATGAGCTTTGCGGCTGATGCACCCACACGTTCATTCTCTTTGTCAAGAACTCAACCATCTTCTCCGGCTGTTCAACAGCCTCTTTATATGCATTTGTTAATTGTGCAACCCCGTTTGTATAAGAACATACGATGGGATTGGCCTTTACCCATATGTCCTTATTTTTTACATCATCAATTAAAATTCCTTCCTGATTCTTGTCCAGCTCATTTATCATAACAAAATAATGATCGAGCGTGGCAGTACCAGCAAGTATCTTACTACATATATCATACTCGACGCGAAATGCCGGAGCATTAAGGTCATGCCCCGCCGTTGTAATAACAGCAAAAATGGGCTGTGAACGTGAGCCCTGAGAGTTACACAGTACATCATATAGCTCAGTGGTTTTGTGCGCGTGATATTCATCTAAACACACGGCCTGGGCATTTAAACCGTCCCCGCTCCTACCATCATCTTTTGATAGAGCACGCATCCACGAGCTATTATCCGTTCGCGTTATGCGCCCATACGCCACTTTATATTTTTTTGCAAAGGCCGGACAAGTCCTTAACAAAGCAATTGCTTCCTGATAAATCAATTTTGATTGCTCAGTCTTTGTCGCAGCACAATAAACTTCCGAGATTTCGTAAGGCTTTAAAAAAAAGAAAAGCTCATACAAGGCCATCAATGCCATATCCATCGATTTTGAATTTTTCCTGGCAACCTGCCAATACATTTTCGTGAACCGTCGAAGGCCAGTCTTTTTATTTTTCCATCCATAAATATTTCCAAAAATAAAATTTTCGATCGGAGTAAAAACTTTTTTCTGTCCCGATAGTACACCCTTTGTATGCCGAAAAAGCTGAACAAACTCAAAACAAAACTTCTCAGCGGAGGCTTCATCAAAATAAAATTGGAAATCTTCAGTCGAAGACTTTTCAAGGTCACTTAAAAACCGTTTACAAGCAGCACGATGCTTTGCACAATGGTGCTGCAAATCATTGATAACGGAGTTTGAGTACTCTATCAGTTGCTGTAAAATCACTTTTGTAAAATCCTTAGTAAAAATTTTAACGTATCCAGATCGTTATGGATACGTTCCACATTTGCAATCCTGGATTCATGCCCGGAAATTTTTGTGTCCTGGAAGGTTTCTTGTCTGGCATAACTATAAGCCAGCCCAGAAACAACTATAATAATCCCCCCCACTATACCTACCATCCATTTCCAAGCCACAAACTTTTCTTCACAATTCTTTTGCTGATCTTCACATTTTGTCATTTGTGTTGTCTTTCAAAATCTTATTGTGAAAAGACAGCCAACGGGTCCGTAACCACCCTCTTAGATTCCCCGGTGTAAAGTTTGAGGGCCTTGCACAAAACTACATACTGAGAGATAGCATCATGTTCAATTTGGATAGCCGGATGTGGCTTCTTGCAACCAAACTTGTCTAGTACCGTCAGACCTTCCTTCCGTATTATTTTTCGGGCCTCGTTGATCCGATCAAGTTCGTGAGCGGCATGAATAAGGGAAGTAAGTTCGGACGAAGTAAATGGGTATTCTTCAGCCAGGGACAAGGCCCAGTCCCTGGAAGATTTTCTTAGGCCGACAAGTTGTTTCTTTGTTAGATCCACAAAAATCCTTTTAATTTTAATCGAAGTTTCTACAAAGTAAAGAGATCGGAAG
>DAOTVW010000364.1:0-16916 GCA_034436035.1 Anaerolineales bacterium | reverse complement strand
TAAACAAGATAGAACGCGAACCCTTGACAGAATGGAAAATCGCTGTAAAATCGTGCGGAATGTACGCGAGAAATTTACTGACACCTCATCTCCTCACGCCCCAGCGAGACCGCTCCTGCGGGCGTTTTTATGGTTTTTTTGAAATCCACCAGAAGGTTGCTGCACTGAAGCAACCTTCTTTTTTATCGATTCCATCGCATACGATTACTTTTCAAAAATATTTGTATTCTTTACTACCTCTAGAGAGTAACCATTCCTTTCTTTTATACTTTTACCGCCAATTACGACCACTAGCAAAATCTGCTAATCTGGAGAGGGAGGAAACACTATGTTAAGATTACCCGGGCTCATTGATATCCATGTCCACATGCGCGAACCGGGCGCAACCCATAAAGAAGATTGGGATAGCGGCAGCGCTGCCGCATTAGCCGGAGGTTTCACGATCATTCTGGCAATGCCAAACACCAATCCTCCGATCACGGACGAGGAAACTTTTCAAGCCGCGCTCCAACTCGCTCAACAGAAAGCTCGCTGCGATTTTGGACAATACCTCGGCGCCAACGCAGACAATGCTCAGAAAATCGTTCCCCTAGCCAGACAATCGGCCGGTTTAAAAATGTATCTCGACCAGACTTATGGACCGTTACGGTTAGAGGATATGCGGCAATGGATGGAGCATTTTGAGCGTTGGCCTCTCGATCGTCCTATCGTTGCCCATGCCGATGGACGCAGCTTGGCGGCAGTTATCTTGATTGCGCAAATTTTCGACCGACCTGTTCACCTCGCCCATGTCTCCAAAGCAGAAGAGATGATGGTTATTCGCAAAGCGAAAGAACGCGGTCTGAAGGTGACCTGTGAAGTCACCCCGCATCATCTCTTTCTTAGTGAAGAAGATATCCCCCGCCTTGGTGCGGGGCGTAGTGAAGTGCGGCCGCGTTTGAACACCCCCGCGGACCAGAAATGTTTATGGGAAAATATCGATATTATCGATTGTTTTGCCACCGACCACGCCCCTCACACGCTCAGCGAAAAGGATAGTTCCAATCCGCCGCCGGGTTTTCCGGGTCTCGAAACAGCATTGCCCCTTTTATTGAGCGCGGTAGCCGATGGGAAGTTAACTATCGCAGACCTCGTTCTCCGTCTCTACACCAATCCTAAACGAATTTTCAACCTGCCAGATCAAGCGGATACTTGGATTGAGGTGGACGAGAACCAACGCTGGGTTATTCAAGCCCGGGATACATTTACCCGTTGTGGTTGGACGCCTTTCGAAGGTCGAAGTGTGCAAGGCAAAATCAACCGAGTCGTTTTACGTGGTAAAACCGTGTATGAAGAAGGCAAAGTGCTTGCTCAACCAGGTTATGGTCAATCTATCCGACATGTCGGTTAATCTTTTTATAAGGAGAAAATTATGGCAACTTATTTACCCCCCTTCCGCAATCAAAGCCCGTATCTGCCTTTTGGCGAACAACGCACCGGGCGCTTTTATGGTAAGGATATTTTATCCGTCAAACAATTCAACCGCTCAGACTTGGAATATATCTTTGGTGTCGCCCACGAAATGCGCGAAATGGTCGAGCGAATTGGTACATTCGACTTGCTGAAAGGCAAAATCCTCGCCAACCTGTTTTACGAACCTTCCACCCGCACTTCCTCGTCTTTCACATCGGCGATGGAGCGCCTTGGCGGGAGCGTAATTCCAATCAATGAAGTACGCTACTCCTCCGTCGCCAAAGGGGAATCGTTACCCGACACAGTGCGTACACTGGAATGCTATGCCGATGTGATTGTCCTGCGCCATCCGGAGATCGGTGCTTCAGCGCTAGCAGCACAATACGCCCGCAAACCGATCATCAATGCCGGTGATGGGGTCGGAGAACACCCTACTCAGGCATTATTGGATTTATTCACCATCGTAGGTGAATTAAACCACGTGGATGGATTGACCGTTACGATGCTTGGTGACCTCAAGTACGGTCGAACTGTCCACTCTTTAGCCAGGCTACTCTCACTGTATGATGTTCGATTGAATTATGTCTCTCCGGAGATATTGAAAATGCCTCCCGAAATTATCGCCGAGTTAGAGGAAAAGGGCATTGTGCAAAAGGAGTATACTTCGCTGGAAAGCGTCTTACCTTACACGGACGTTCTCTATGTCACGCGCGTCCAAAAAGAACGCTTTGAGAATCAGGATGAGTACGAGAGCGTAAAAGGCGCCTACGTGATCACACCCGAAATTATGCGCGAAGCCAAAGACCGTATGATCGTCATGCACCCCTTGCCAAGAGTGGGTGAAATTAGCATGGAATTCGATAACGATCCACGCGCTGCCTATTTCCGCCAGATGGAATATGGGCTATATGTCCGTATGGCTCTCCTTGCCATGGTCCTTGGCCGCGCTTAATGCAAACACGATTCGAAGATGAAAACATTTATCGAAAAACTTGAAACAAGAGTAGCAATAACCGATTCTCTGCTTTGTGTTGGGCTTGATCCGCATCCGCAAGACCTACCAGAAGACACTGCCCAAGCTGCGCAAGATTTCTCTCTCCGATTAATCGAAGCCTGTGCTGATGTCGCCAGTGCGTTCAAACCCAACATAGCTTTCTTTGAACGTTATGGAGCAGAAGGTTGGATAGCCTTGAAAAAGGTCATCCAGTCGATACCAAAAGATATCCCGGTTATTTTGGATGCAAAACGAGGGGATATCGCCTCCTCAGCCCAGGCGTACGCCTCTGCGGCATTTGATGCTTTATTGGTGGATGCGATCACTGTTAATCCATATCTTGGGTCAGATGCATTACAACCTTTCTATGAAAACCCTGCCCATGGGGTATTTGTCCTTTGTAAAACCTCCAACCCCGCTGCAAGGGAAATCCAGGATTTGCAAGTTCTGGGTCACAGTGGTCAACCCGCACCGCTATATCAAAAAGTTGCCTTATTGGCGCAAAGCTGGAACAATAACAACAATATCGGTTTAGTAGTTGGGGCAACATATCCGCAGGATTTAAAACGAATTCGGGAGCTTGTCCCATCGATGTGGTTATTGATCCCCGGCGTTGGGGCACAAGGGGGCGATCTAGAGAGCGCCCTCCACAATGGTTTACGGGAAGATGGAAGTGGCGTCTTAATCAACGTTTCTCGTTCCATCTCGCGTTCAGCGCATCCAAGGCAAACCGCTCAAGCCTTAGCGGAGCAAATACGTTCCATTCGCCAACAATTCCGTTCCATCTCTATCTCAAAATCGCCTTCCCCCATCGCCTCTTCGGCATTGCAAGACCTCGCCGATCAATTATTTGACAGCGGTTGTGTAAAATTCGGTCAATTCACCCTCAAATCCGGGTTGATCTCACCCATTTATATCGATTTACGGCGTCTGATCAGTTACCCAAGATTGTTAAACCAGGCTGCCGCAGCTTATTTACCCTTATTATCCCATTGCACGTTTCATCGGCTTGCCGCCTTACCGTACGCAGCTTTACCGATTGCAGCCGCAATCAGCTTGTTAGGGGATTACCCCTGGATTTACCCACGCCGAGAGGTCAAGGAATATGGCACGAAAGCGGAAATTGAAGGTGAGTTTCATCCCGGCGAAACGGTCGTCCTGATTGACGATCTCGCCACCACCGGAGGGAGCAAATTCGAAGCGTTGGATAAACTTTCCTCCGTTGGCTTAGAGGTGAAGGATGTGGTGGTTTTGATCGACCGCCAATCCGGGGCAGCGGAAGCTTTAGCCGAAAAAGGAATCCAACTACATGGTGTGTTCACCCTTAACCAGTTAATCGATTATTGGGAATCCAATGCAAAAATTTCCCCTGAAATGGCGGAGTCGGTGCGCCAATTTATCCGTCACACCACCACAGGATAACCATGTTTTACCCGCTAATTCGGAAAATCTTGTTCCAATTTGACCCGGAATTTGTCCATCATTGGACACTACGGCTAATCGGATTAGCGGGTGATATTTCACCCATCGCCGCAATGCTCCGCTGGGCGTATCGGACTCCATCTTTACCGGTACACCTCTTCGGTCTCACCTTTGAGAACCCGGTTGGATTAGCTGCCGGTTACGATAAAGACGCAACCGCCTGGCGGGGCTTGGCTTGCCTGGGCTTCGGTCATATCGAAGTGGGAACAGTCACCCTCTTCCCTCAAACCGGGAATCCTAAACCACGCTTATTCCGTATCCCTGAAGCCAAAGCGGTAATCAACCGGATGGGGTTTCCTGGGCAAGGAGCAGACTTTGTCGCCAAAAACCTTCGATTACCTAAACCGAAAGGGCTGGTACTAGGGGTCAATCTTGGCAAAAACAAAGCCACACCCAATGAAGAAGCAGCAAAGGATTATCTGGCATTGATGGACATCTTTTCCCCCTTGGCAGACTATTTGGTGATCAATGTCAGTTCACCGAACACATTGGGGTTACGCCAGCTGCAAGCCCGTCAGGCGCTGAACGAATTGCTCCAGCAATTGATTGCAAAAAGAAACGCGCTATCTACCAGCCAAAAATATACACCCTTATTAGTAAAATTGGCTCCAGACTTAAACGACCATGAATTAGAGGATGCATTAGATGTTTTATTAGGGAACCGGGTGGATGGCGTTATTGCCACCAACACTACCATCCAGCGAGATGGGTTGTTCCCAGCCGGATTAGCAAATCATCCAGTCATTTCACAAACCGGCGGGTTGAGCGGAGAACCATTGTTTTCACTCAGCTTGCGGATGGTGCAAAAAATTGTCCAGCGTGTCGGAGATACCCTGCCCGTCATTGGCGTTGGCGGAATCACAAACACTACGCAAGCTCGCCAAATGCTGGATGCGGGAGCGAAATTAATCCAAATCTACACCGGTTTGATTTACAATGGTCCCCATTTTGTGAAAGAGATCGTGTATTCCTTACTAAATCAGTAACAAATGATTACAGAATAAGTCTCGCCGTATTTCCCTCCACTGCGAAGTCCATAGCGCATTGAAATCCCTTTTTCTCTTTATGCTATAATCCCTTACACGAGGTGTAATGTATGCTGAAAAGATTTGTGACTATTTTTGGGGGCGACCCCAATAAAAAAGAGATCGGTAAACTGAGCGAGATCGTTGCTCAGATTAATCAACTAGAAAAAGAATTTGAATCGCTTTCGGACGAGGCGCTGAAAGCAAAAACAGAGGAATTTCGCTCTAGATTTAATGCCGGGGAAACCCTGGATGACCTTCTCCCCGAGGCCTTTGCAGCCGTGCGCGAAGCCAGTAAACGCACGATTGGTTTACGTCATTACGATGTGCAGCTTATCGGTGGGATAACCCTGCATCAAGGCAAAATTGCAGAGATGCGTACTGGTGAAGGGAAAACGTTGGTTGCCACTCTTCCCCTTTATCTCAACGCTATCACCGGGCGTGGTGTCCATTTAGTCACCGTCAATGATTACCTTGCCCGCCGTGATGCGCGCTGGATGGCGCCCATTTACCACGCCTTAGGAATGACAGTGGGAGTATTACAAATGGCTGCCCGCACGGAAAACGGGAAAAAAGCATTTCTGGTAGATCTCGAACGCCCTTCGCCGCATGAAGACCAACATCAATTACGCATGGTTCCCCGTGCAGAAGCATACGCGGCTGATATCATTTATGGTACGAATAGCGAGTTTGGCTTCGACTACCTGCGTGATAATATGGTCTGGCGCTTAGAAGACCGCGTCCAACGCGGTCATTACTATGCTATCGTAGATGAAGTGGATAACATCCTTATTGATGAAGCACGTACGCCGCTTATTATCTCTGGTCCAGCCTCTGAGGATGTGGAATGGTATACGCGCATGGCGCAAGTAGTCCGCGCATTGCGCCCGGAGGATTATGAAATCAGCGAGCGTGACCGCAATGTCACTCTCACCGAAATCGGAGAGGCGCATGTCGAAGAACTTTTAGGATTTCCGTTACGAGATCCAGACCGCCCTGAAGATGTTACACCCGAACAAGCGCGTTTGCTCGGTTATTTGGAACAAGCCCTGCGGGCACAATTCTTATTCCACCGCAACAAAGATTACCTTGTCCAAGCCGGTAAAATCATCATCATTGATGAATTCACCGGACGGTTAATGCCCGGGCGACGCTGGTCAGATGGATTGCATCAGGCAGTCGAGGCAAAGGAAGGTGTCCGCGTCCAGCCTGAAAATGTAACCTATGCCACCATTACCATCCAAAATTATTTTCGCATGTACGAAAAATTAGCTGGCATGAGCGGTACCGCCGTGACCGAAGCAGAAGAGTTCGATAAAATTTATAAATTAGGCGTGTTGGCAATTCCCACTAATCTGGAATATTACGCGATGCAGCCCGATTCGGGGCTCGTCGAATTGGAAGCGAAAGACGAACAGGGTTATAAATACCGTTATTACGCCCAAAAAGACGATCCAGAAAAGAAACCTGTTTATTGGAAACGAAAAGATTATCCTGATGTGGTCTACCGCACTCAAGAGGCAAAAATTCGGGCCATTATGCAGGAGATCTTATACTATCATGTGCTGGGTCGACCGCTCCTGGTGGGAACGACTTCGGTGGAAATGTCAGAAAGGCTTTCTTCCCGCTTACGCGCCGAACCCCTGCGCCGTCTTGCTCAGGTGCTCTTGTTGCGCCGAACGTGGTTCGAGAAAAACAAACGCGAAGAAGATGGACGCCAGATCCCCGATTTGGCATTTTTAAACACCCCCCTCGAACAACTTGATTTAGCCCAAATGCGTAAATTAGCGCGCGAGTTGGAAATTCCATTTAGCGCTGAGGATCCATCCAATCTCGAGCGGCTACTGCGTATCCTTTCTTTAGATAAAACTGCAGAGAAACGCCTTTTATCGGTTTTACAAGGTGGTATTTCCCATCAGGTTCTGAATGCCCGCAAACACACCGAGGAAAGTCAAATCATTGCTGGCGCAGGTGCCTACGGCGCCGTCACCATTGCTACCAATATGGCTGGTCGTGGGGTTGACATCAAATTAGGTGGTGAGCTTAAAGAGGAAACCATTAGTGTAGTCAATCGCGTCCTACGTAAAGCGGGCTATGCAGACCCATTTGATATGTCTTTAAAAGATCGTCATGCTGCCATCCTAAAATTAAGTCCCGATTCCTATGGGATTTACGATGCAGAAGTACAAGATTTTCTGCGTTATATGGATGAGATGGAAAAAGTACGCGCGTTAGGAGGATTGCACGTGATTGGCTCGGAGCGCCACGAAGCACGCCGCATTGATAACCAATTGCGCGGTCGAGCTGCCCGCCAGGGTGACCCGGGGTCATCTCGTTTTTATCTCTCGATGGAAGATGAACTCCTGCGTTTATTCGGTGGAGAACAAGCCGATTCCCTGATGCAACGCTTCAAAATGGACGATGCCCTGCCCCTGGAGATGAGCCTGGTCGGCAGGTTAATCGAGCAGTCCCAAACCAGGGTCGAGGGCGCCAATTTTGATATGCGAAAACATTTACTGGAATATGATGATGTGCTTAACACCCAACGCGCCAGCATCTATTCCCAACGGGATCGGATTTTCACCAAAGAGGATTTAAGTGAAGATGTCACGGAAATGCTGCAAACCGAAGTGCTGCGCCGAGTTCCAGAAGCTCTCAAAGAAGAGGAAGGACCCTGGCGATTGCTCTCCTGGTTGGAGCAAATTCAACCACCGCTGCAAATAAACAGCCACATTTACCCCTCTTATACGCTGAAACTTATCGTAGATGACATCTGGGAACGGTCTGCCACCCCTGTCAATGGTGGGAAATTATTAAGCACTCAAACAGCGCTGCCGGTTTTGTTGGAGATCGCACGCGCTGCTTTAGCTGCAGAAGATGCCCATATCATCAACGCTGTAAAAAACGTCCTCGAAGAAACACGCCAACGCTACGAGCGTCAATTGGCTGAAAGATTGGAAGCGTTCGAAAATTTCCTTGATAACCTGAAAGAAATAGACAACGAGCAAAGCGATTTGCAGACACCCCGCCAAATCATGGATGAGCTTTCGAGCACGGTGCGCATCCCCATCAAGTTATCCAATGAACAAACCCGCCTTTTGAAAGAGGATCCGGATGAGGCAGATGAGATCATCACGGATATGATCCAAAATTACCTTTGGAATCAATCGCTTACGCGTTTGATGGGAGCGATTACCCGTCGTGTCGAAGATGAAGTGGAATTCCGTAATCGCCTTGCCGATATTCATCAAGACTGGGATGAGCTGGAAGAACGGGTTCTGGAAATTGTCCAACAGATTCTCAATGTACGCCAACAGCGCTTGGTTGGCACAAATGGTTTGGGTGATGAGAGTCAGATCGGGCGAGACCTTGCTGTAGCACTCGAAAAAGCAAATGGCTATATCGATCAAAATGGTGTGATTGGGTTACTAATCCTCATGCTTCAGGGCGCCCGCACCGAATTCGATAAACGCACCCATAAGCGAATTCAAATTCGCACGCAACGATTGAACTATATTTTCCTGGCTGCCCATCTGTTAGAAAATCGCTCGTCCGATGCCATCGCCCAGGAAGTGTTGGAACATCTCACACAAGCCCAAAAGGCAATTCAACTTTCTCTAGGTTTTAACGAATACAATCGCTTATCCGACCATACATTGATGGAGTTAGATGAAACCGCTCGAGCTGGCATAGAACGAGTGCTGGGATTGGAAGTGGTAGAACAGATGAGAAACCAGCCATTAAGTCTTCTTGCTGAAGACTTACGTTATCCATTAATAGAGGAATTAGGACGGCAAGCACTCACAACGATTTATCGGCAGTTATTATTAGGCGTCATATCCGAGTTATGGGTGGATTACTTAACCCAAATGGAAGCGTTACGTGTCTCAATCGGATTAGAGGCGTATGCGCAGCGTGATCCATTAGTGCAATATAAATCGCGCGCCTCAGAATTATTCCAGGAGCTGGTCACCAACATGCGTTTGGGGGTGATCTCGCGCATGTTCACCTACCGCCCACGTGAGCTGGCAGCGATAAAGACTGTCGAAAAGGATGAGGAAGAAAGAATCGAGGAAAGGGAATCATCCTCTCCACCAGAACCAGATATGATAAAAGCCCCCGTTAATGAGAAGGTTGAGAGTGAAAGAAGTGCTGAACAAGCCAAGAAGAAACGGAAACGCCACCGCTAAAGGTTAGCGGAGAGCATCTTATCTTCCCACTCTTTAACGGCAGCGCGTAAAACAGCTTGGATCTCGCTATCCGGCACATCGTTGACGGAGTCATATTGATCCAATCCAATCATGACCACCATCCCTTTACCAGGTAATTCCATCAAGCGAATTGCCCTTTGTTCTAATTCCGTTCCCTGAATGCGAGTTTGGAGGATTTCATCCACCTGAGCTGCGATACTTTTCGCTATCTCCACCGCCGGGCGGGGAGGTGGTTGGGTAGATCGAGCCAGTAAGTCTAGCATAGTCTTTTTTGGCGCCGGAGTTGCCTGATTGGCTGGCTGCATGGTGGTTTGTGGTGAATCTGACGGAGATACAACTGGGCTAGGAGAAGTTGATTCTACATTCGTAGGAATGACTTCCGCAGGCGTTGAAGAAGGCTCTGTGGATACACTCTCAACAGGAGCAGAAATCCCCATCGAGAAAGATGTACCCATAAAATCGGAAAGTTTCCTTTTTTGGCTGGCGCTTAATTCATCGATATGGCGAAATATTTTCCCATCGAATTCAAGAAGGATATTTTCACTTGCCTCATCCGTCCAGAAACGGGCGAATTGTTTGAGCTTTTTTTGGATCACTTCCTTAGGGGGGAGAGGAAAATTACTCCGGCGTAAATCAGCCAACAGCAAGCCGGCAATAATACCTAACCCGAAGGTAATTATGGTAATCAGGGCAATCGGTAAGATTTCCATGAACTTCAACATAAATAATTATAGCTGAAAAATCACTTATTTCGCAAGTTTTGACAATTTGGACAAAAATGGGTGCTCCGTTGACCAACTCGAATTCGTTCAATCGGTGTCCCACAGCGGTAACATGGTTCTCCCACACGGTGATAAACACGGAAGTGATTTTGAAAGTCCCCGCCCCGGTATACCCAATCAATGCTGGCGCCGTTGCGCTGGATTCCTTCGATCAACACTTCACGGATCGAGCCTAATAGAGCAGCCGCTTGCTTCTGTGTCAACTGGTTGGAAATCATTAACGGATGAATAGCTGCGCGGTGTAATGCCTCATCGGTATAAATATTTCCTAAACCAGCGAGAAAGGATTGATCCATGAGCAATGGTTTGAGCTGCCGCTTTACCGCCTTTAGAGAAGCGTAAAATTTTTCGGCTGTCAGGTTCTCATCCAGAGGTTCAGGCCCTAAAGCAGCAAAGATGTTATCTGGTTGAGATACAAGCCAAACTCTCCCGAATTTTCGGGGGTCAAGGAAACAAAGCGTGTACCCTTTTTCCAATTCCAGCGTCAATCGAACATGCCGGGTTGGAATTTCCTCTCCTTGCTGGATCACCAGATCGCCGCTCATCCGCAAATGGAAAATCAGGGTATCCCTGGATAATTGAAAGGCAAGAAATTTCCCGCGGCGGTAAATCGAATCAATCTCTTGTCCTTGAATTCGAGAGATAAAATCATCCGATGACGGTGTCACCAGGCTGCGTTGCCAATGCAGGGTCGCAGAATTAATGCGCATCCCTATTAAAGAGGGATTCGTAGCACTGCCATTCCGTAAGCACTTGGCAATCGATTCTACTTCGGGCAGTTCCGGCATGGTTTATTCGTCGAACATTTCACCAACGCTGCGGCCTTGATTGGCACGGCGGATGACCTCCCCGATTAATGGAGCAACGGATAAGATGGTGATTTTATCCTTCAAGAGGCGATATTTCGGTTTCGCTATCGGAATCGTATCGGTGGTGATAAATTCTACGAGTGGTAAATTGGCGATTTTTTCTGCTGCATTCTGGGAAAGGATCGGATGCACACACACTAAATATACATCCTGAGCTCCTTTCGATTTCACTAAATTAACCGCTTGAGAAACCGAGCTGCCCGTATCGATCTCATCGTCTACAATAATCACATCCCGCCCCTGGACATCGCCAATTAATGTCAATGCTTCGGGGATATCCTCACTGCCACTGCGTCTTTTTTCGATGAAAGCGATGGGAACGTTCAATGTAGCAGCGAAGTTGCGTCCCTTTTTCGCAAACCCCAGATCGGCAGCTACTACAACCGGATCTTTCATGCGCGTTTGCTTTCGTTGTATATAGGCACTTAGAATATGAAATGCTGAGAGAACATCCCCTGGGATAGAAAAGAAACCTTGGATTTGCCCGGCATGCAAATCGAGCGTAATGTAGCGGTCCGCACCGGCAATTTCGATCATATCACATACTAACCTTGCTGTGATGGGCACGCGCGGCTTATCTTTTTTATCCGAACGGGAATAACAGAGATAAGGGATGACGGCGGTCACCCGCCCGGCTGAGTCTAAACGCATCGTTTGAAGCATAATCAACAGCTCCATTAAATTCCGATGCACCGGCGCAGACGTGGTCTGGACCACATAAACATCCTGCCCACGCACACTCTTATGCAATTTAACAAACAAATTATCATTGGGGAAAAGAATTACATCCCGACCGCTAAGGGGGATGCCTAGATAATTGGAGATATCCCCTGCTAAATCCGGGCAGGCTGTCCCGGCAAACAATTTGATATCCCCGTAAAGATTCAGATCATGATGTGTATATACGTGTTGCATTTCTTCCTCTCCTCTTTACACCCTAATCATAGCATGAAAAAGGCGATAATTCCTTATGTGTTTATTTTTGGTTAATAATAGCCATCGGACAAGTTACTATCTCAGAGATCACTCATGATTTTCCATCTTCCGTAAGTCCCACTCCGATTTTAATATTGCCATGATGATCACATCGATGTATTTACCATGATGATACTCCGCTTTTCGTAAAATTCCTTCTTTTACAAATCCACATTTTTGATAAACGCGAATAGCACGCAGGTTATTTTCAAAAACGCGCAAGGATACTCGTTCCAAGTTTAACGTGTCAAAGCAATGTTGCAAAAACAAGTTCACACCTTCCGTACCGTAACCTTGATTCCAATATCTTTTATCCCCAATGGCGATCCCCAATTCGGCAGAGCGATTACGCCAGTTGATATCCCGCAATGAAATATCACCGATCGCCTGCCATTGCTCATCCTTCTTCACCTCGATGACAAGGGGGTGTTCCTCCGCTGGGGCTTGCATCGTTTTCTCGAACCAGCTTTCTTCTGCATAATGCGATATTGGCAAAGATATAGACAACCCTTCCGAAACATCGGGATCATTTAACCACTCCACAAAGAACGGTAAATCGCCGCGTTCCAGAGCCCGTAAGCGGATTCGTTGACCATTAATCATTAGTTACTCCATTGATTAGTATTTGTAATGCTTGATAGGGAGAAATTCGGCGGGAAATGAGCTCTTTTAACACATTCTGATAAGTCTCGGTCGAGGTAGACTTCCGCCATCGCTCCACTAATTCATGTTGCAGCAGAGTATCGAGAATAGATTGCAACCTTATTTGTTCCCTTCTAAGCCATTCTCGACTTTGCTTTAAATATTGGGCATGCTGGGTAACCGCCTGATAAACCAACTCGACCCCTACCCCTTCTGTGGCGATCGTCTTCAGGATGGGGATTTGCCATCCTTTCTTGGTAGCAGATGGGTATTCCAACGATTCCTCATCAGGATGATGATGGCTGCTATCCAACAGCGCAAGGTCAAAGATGGAGCGCAATGCCCGCTCTGTGTTCTCAACCATAGGGTGATCTGCCTTATTGATGACAAGGATATCTGCAATTTCCAGTATACCCGCTTTGATTGCCTGCACGTCATCACCGCTTCCCGGAGATTCCACCACGATGATCGTATGTGCCAGGCGTGCAATGTCCACTTCCGTTTGCCCAGCACCCACCGTTTCAATAAAAATCACCTCATAGCCGGCTGCATCGAAGACCTGAACGACATCCGCTGTCCTCGCTGCCAGACCGCCCAAAGAGCCACGCGTTGCCATCGATCGGATAAAAACATCTGCATCCCCTGCTAAATCGCGCATGCGGATCCGATCGCCGAGGATTGCTCCTCCGCTAAAAGGGCTGGTTGGGTCTACAGCAACCACTGCCACACGTCTGGGACGATCCCCCTCGGGAGGATGGCGGAACAAATAGGCTAGCTTGTTGACTAGTGTGGATTTCCCGCTCCCTGGTGAGCCGGTTATGCCAATGAGATGGGCGTTGCCGGTGTAGGGGAAGAGATCATTCAAACATGCCCGCCCTTCATCCGTTGCATTTTCGACCTGGGTCAATACGCGTGCCAGAGCAAGCCGGTTCCCCTCTCTTACAGATGTAACCATTGACATGAATCGTTTTTTTCCCTTTAGTCTTCTATGGGTTTAGATATTTTTCATTTTGAGCAGTTTGAGAGCGAATATCTTTAATAATCTGTTCGGTGAGGGTGCCCGGCCCATATATCCCTACCACACCAAGCTCGCGTAATCGGGGAATATCTTCATCCGGGATAATTCCGCCGACAAATACCTTGACATGTTCTTGATGGTTAGCCCGTAACAGCTCCATGATGCGGGGCACTAACGTCATGTGTGCTCCGGAGAGGATGGATAAGCCGACCACATCGACATCTTCCTGTAACGCGGCTTCGGCAATCATCTCAGGGGTTTGACGGAGACCGCTATAGATTACTTCCATGCCCGCATCGCGCAAAGCGCGGGCGACGACTTTGGCGCCCCGGTCATGACCATCCAAACCTGGTTTGGCAATTAGTACCCGAATTTTTCGTTCGTTCATCTTTTATCCATATCAATCTTGCACAGGTTATCAAATTGTCACCCATTCCGCAATGAATCGGAAGGCTTATCCTTGATTATAACGCAGATTAAAACAAGAGACCGTCCTTTTAGACGGCCTCCTGCAGCGCTGCGGCAACTTATCCAACATACAGGAGGGATGCCGCAGCGCTTTGTTTGGTACTACTATCAACCATTGGCATCACCTCCTCGTTGGTGGGATAGCAATTTAGCTCCATCCTTCTCAGGAATGGATAAATATAGTATCACATATAACCTAGGGAATGTCAATAGCCACCCGTCCCATCTTGGGATAATCACCCGCCACCTTACTGAGCTGTAAGGTTCTACTATTGTCTTGCCCTTCTCAAGATTGGTATAATGATTGCATCTTATTAATTAGGACGTGCTCCTAATGGATTAAATTATGGCATTAAAAGGTAACCTACGCGATTTCAATCTTACACAATTATTCAACCTGATCCATTTAGCCAGGAAAAATGGGGTTTTGCATCTCGAAAACACTTCCAATAAAGTCTGGCTCGGTTTCCGTGATGGTAAATTAGCGTACGGTGGTATAGATCAGGAAGATAATAGCTTGGTAGCAATTCTTTATCGTGCCCGGAAAATCAATGCGAATCAATATAGAACGATAAAAGAACGTGCTAGCGGGATGAGCGATAAAGAGCTGGGGTTGTTATTAATTAACGCCGGTTACCTTACCCAACAAGAAATCATTCAGAGTATCCAAACTTATCTTATTCAAATCGTCCAACGGCTTTTCCTTTGGACAGAAGGGACTTTTCTCTTTGAGAATGAGGCCGCCTTACCATCCGATAAAATCCTCCTGCGCATCAACCTCGATAACTTGATTATGGAAGGCTCGCGCCAATTGCAGGAATACGATCAACTCAAAGATGAAATCCCAAGCTTGGATATTGCCCTCAAATTTTGTGAACGTCCGGGCGCAAATGTGCGTAATTTACGCTTGAGCCCCGAGGAGTGGAAAGTCGTTTCCTATATCAATCCGAAAAACAGTTTGAAGAAGATCGCCGAGGCAGCGAAATTGAATGATCTCGAAATACGGCGGATTGCCTTTGGCTTGCTCCAGGCAGGAGTAGTCGAATTGGTTAAAGCAGATGGCTTCTCACCCAAACGCACCATTAATCCCGGAATCCCGCATACCAGTCCAGGGGAACAAGTGTCATTAATTAAGCGTATAATTCAACGAATACGCTCACTCTAAGTAGCAGCAGGATAACTTTTTATGCAAACCGTTAAAATGGTGGTCACCGGTCCATTCAATGCAGGCAAGACGGCTTTTATCCGCACCGTTAGTGAAATTAATGTTGTCTCAACAGAACGCAAAATCAGCCAAGAAGCGGAAAAAGTCAAAGAAACCACCACTGTCGCCATGGATTTTGGGCGTATCACCATCGATGAGGAGTTAGTACTCTACCTTTTTGGGACACCCGGACAACGCCGCTTCGACTTCATGTGGGAAATCCTGTCTGAGGGAATGCTGGGATTCATTGTCATGGTGGACAGCTGCAAACCAGAGACCTTTCGGGAGGCACGCAGCATTTTAGAGACTTTCCGCGCTTATGCCCCAACCCCTTATATTGTCGCTGCCAACAAGCAAGATTTGAAAGATGCTTGGGATATCGAAGATTTGCGGATTGCCCTGCGACTTGACCCACAGGTGAAACTGCTTCCCTGTGTCGCCACCGATAAAGAGACCGTCAAGGTGGTATTGATTGAACTCCTTAACCAGATTCTTAAAGAATTGGAAGCCAAAACAACATAAATTCCCTACAATCGCGATAGGAAAATTAAGCAATTCTTAATCTTAGCTGACAACAAGCGATGATAAACTTGGCGCACCAAAGGAAAAGGATGCAAAAAAACAAACAATCCGATCCCTGCTGTGCCAATTTTATCGCGCGCTCCATTTTCGCCTCATTTGAAGAAATTTTGGGGCGGGAAGAATTCCAGCTCGTATTACATCAAGCGCAACTGGATTCTTATCGAGACGCCTATCCTCCCCAAAACCTTGAGAACACCTTCCCACTGCACGACCTGAAAAAATTATTCAATACCATTTCACAGCTTTACGGGGAACGCAGTAGTCGAGGCTTGATATTCCGTGCTGGCAGAGCCTGGTTCAATCGCCTATACCATCAACAAAGTCCCGCTTTAGGTTTTGGGTCTTTAGAATTTATCACCCTCCCAAGAAAATTAAAACACCAGCGCAGCGCGCAGATGCTGGCAAGATATTTCAGTCGCTTTGGAGATTGGCACTTCCAAACTGGTCTAGAGGGTGCTTTTGTGATTTGGCAACTTGATTGTCCCCTCGACGATAATCCAGCGGTTGCGGTGAACTTCATGGACTTATTTTTGGGTTTTTGGCAAGAAGCACTTTATTGGTTGTCCGGCGGAAAAACCTATGTATTCGAACCAGTGGTACGTAAACTAGGGGAAGCCTTTCCTGCCCAAATTAGCATCCCTACCATACCGATTGATTAACTACCCAATCACGGCTGCAATTGAATTTGACGGTTTGTTTCTATCACCCCGGATAAATCAAATTGGGAGTTTGCAGTACTTGCGCTAGCGCATCCTTGCGAGGAAGTGCATTTTCGTAAAACGACGTTGTCAACCAACGTTCCATAACTATATGTGGTATCTCCATCGCTAGAAAAATAAATGAGAATCCAAACTTTCTTTTGCCCTCTTAAATCTCCCAAATTGTATACATTTGCCAAATCCAATGTTTGCTCAACCCAACCGTTAGAGTTTCCGGAAGAGCACGTACCATAAAAAGTATTTCCATCAAGCGAAGCCATACGGCAAATCCAATCGGAATTGGTTTGACTGTTCAACCACAACATATAGCGCAGTTCAGCTTGGGAGGCATCGCTTAGGTCAAATGGGCCATATTTCAGCCATGATTTTGCCTGGTCAGGATAGTTGGCGCCGCAATTTAACCCAGCTCCATTCGTGCCAGCTCCTACCGCCCAAGCGCTATAACTCCCTTCATATGCGAGACAATTACGTTTTCCCCAAAAATAAGTCCCAT
>DAOTVW010000363.1:0-4101 GCA_034436035.1 Anaerolineales bacterium | reverse complement strand
GGCATATTATTATGATGTTGTTTCAGATGTTCTCTCTTGCAACAACACGGCAACTTTCAACAGGTCTTATGATTTTGATAATGGAACGGTCTTGCTCAATGTGATGAGGATAGAGAGCGACTCGTGCGAGCCCTATGTCAGCATCGTGAGCGCGGAGCCCGTGGGCTTCGGCAGCGTAAAAATAGGCAAGGAGTCCAACGCGACAGTCTCGATTACCATAAGGAGCAACATGGTAAACGTGAGCATTTTGGTCAGGGGAGACTCGGACTTCCCAGACTTCCCGATTTCAAGCGTGGCGTTCTTGGCTGACAAGGACAAGCCATATCCCGTCGAGGAAGTGCAGCTCGAGAAAGACGTAACAAAATCGGTTTCGGTTTTCCTGCCGAACCTAACAAGCACCCTCTACAGCCTGTGGAAAATCGGCGTGCCGTCAGGAATAGCCGCTGGCTCCAAGCAGGCAAGGGCAACGATATTCGCCTCGATACCGCAGGCGAGCGACTCGAAGCAATTGGTTTTAAGCTTGGACGCAGTTCCAGAAGTTGCCCCACCACCAAGACTATACCAGCTCTCGCCCATAGCTGGAATCTTGGCTTACGTCCTGCTCCCGCTAGTCTTCGGTTTGATTGCGCAGAAATACCTGCTCGGCGAAGTCGAGATCACGCTACAGGGGCTAATCAGATACCTATTAATATTTGTGATGATAATTATAGTAGCGATAGGTTTTGCCTATGTCTTCTCTGTATTGTAAGGGAGAGGTTGAGATAGGGAAGAAATTTTTGACATTCGCCATGATATTCGTCGGACTGGTTTTCTTCTCTTTCATATTCACGAGGGTCGTGCCACTGCTACCGATACCGCCCTCATTCTTGGGCTGGTTTTTATTTTTCCTTTTGATGATGATTTTCTTTTTCTTTTACGCCGCCTATAAAAGTATTTAAGAGAGAAAAAACAAAATAAAATTGGTGGGGGAATTGAAGAAGATAGGTTTGATAGTGTTTGCTTTTTCGATTCTTTTGTTGGTTAAATCGGTCAGTGCTCAGCAACTGATTTTTTACGACGACTTCACAAGGGATGTTTTTGACCCCTGGAGTGCTTGGGGTGAAGTAGATATAACAGCAGTGCCAGGGGTTGTTTATTTTCATACTAATGCTTATGGTTATTGGAATTTTACTGCTTCCATAAGCAGAAGTTTCACACCTTTGGGCGATTTCGAGTATTATTTTAGAATTTTTCCTTATCTTGGTTCAGCTTGTTGTCTCATTTTTAGAACAATATTCAATGATACAAGAGGTGGTTCGCTTGAGTTTGTTCTTGATACTTGGTATCTCCCAGCAAGAATGTGGATAACGTATAACGGAACACAATATAATTCAACAGAAATTACTATTCCTTATGGTTATTGGGTCCAAAGTGTTTACATGAATAGATGGTTTACTGTGAAAATAGTTAGGAGAGGAAATTATGTCGAGTTTAAATTGTTTGATGAGACAGACGATAGTGTGATAGGATCAGTTTCCTACAACCTACCTTTAAATTTGATATATAATGTAACAAGTGTAGAACATTTAGCGGGCTCATTTTCTCAAACATATTTAGACGATGCGATGCTAATTTCTGGTCGCTCAACTCCGAACTGGGGGTTTGAAAACGATGTTATTGAAAATATATATAAGGCTTCATATATGATAAGTGACTGGTGCTTATACAACGAATCTTTTGCGTATAGAACAACGGAAGACAAAACTGAGGGAATGTATTCTTTTAAGATTCAAAATTGCTCTAAAAGTAATGTATGTGAACTTGTGAAGCCAATAGGATTCGGACTAAACCCTAATTACACATATAAATTATCTTTTGACATCAAGAAAATGGGAAACCTTAACGGAAACATATATTTCGGGATTGCTGGCAAAAAGTGTTATAATAAGATAGATTGCAATTGGAAAACTAGTAGCAATCCTTATTGTGTGAACTACCAGTATTTATTTTCTCTCACAGATTCAGATATACCAAACACTAACCAATGGTATCATGTAGAAAGAACTATAACTGCAGGGACGTGCTACGATGAGACAAGCTCTCCATGCTCATATCCAAACCCATACAACGTAAGTGCAGATAAAATTCTTTTGATTGACTTCTTTATTGATCCTGTTCCAGTTTATTTGGACAATTTTAATATAGCTACTACTGCTGCTCCAACTCCACCACAGCATGTTTCCATCACAAAGTATTGCGAGTCATGGGGCAATCCAGGAGAAATTTCTGGCTGGTTTGCTTGCTCACCAGAGGATATAGATATTCCGTCCAATGCGGTCAATGTTACTTCTTATACAAGCACACACATGATAGTTTACAACGCAACTTGGGAGGGGAACGCATCGTGCAACTTCACCATACAGTCCTGTAATTATCCACTTGGCTATTCGGAAAGGTGCGGATACACTCAGGTCGCATGCACTGGTGCAACTTACAGCACATGGTATACCTATTACGGAACGATATTCGGTGGGCAAACCGTGAGAAGCTCTGGGTCTGTGACTGTGCCAGAAGGATGTGTCATAGCTCCCTCTGGTGGAGCTCCATCAGTGCGTATTAAAGCTGAAGTCTCAACTCATGTTGAATACGATTTGGTGACGTTGCCGCCAACGAAGAGCGCGACTCTTTATGTTGAGCCACAAACTGGAAATAAAACGACAATCTTCTACTTCCACCTGCTCACTTCAAACCTTGCAAAGCCATACAACGCATCATTATATATAGATAACAAGTGGCTGTCAACAAACTATAACATATATGACGACACGCTGACTATAGACATGGCGTTTGGGGAGAATACTGGAAACCACACCATATACTTTGTCGTAAGGGACAGCGATGGAACTGAAATAACAACCAACACTGAGGAAGTATATGTAGGGACTGGAGGGATACAGCCCTTCACTTTAACAGTCACGCCGACAACTGGCGATACCTTCACTTCTTTCACTTTCCAGACTTCCCAGATTAGAGGTGGAGTAGCGCCATACACTGTGGAACTTTATCACGGTTCTGACATATTTGTCGGCAAGTGCGATGGAGTGCCAGAAGGCGGTATATGCTCTAAATCAGTGCTATTGCCTTGCGGATACAGGAACGCATTTGCCATAGCGAAGGACAGCGCTGGAAACCAGATGGTCTCGAATTTTGTTCCTGTAAATGTCACGTGCGCACCTATGGGAGAAACCCTCAACGTCACCCTAACAATGACACCCACAACTGGAAACTCGCAGACGATATTCAACCTCACCTTCACCATAAGAGGAGGAGCTCCGCCTTATCATGTGACATGGCTTGAGTGGGGAAATCCCTTGTGCTCCGACGAAATATACACAAGCTCACCTCCTTTCAGCGTGACGGAAAGGTGGAAGTTCCCAGCTGGATCAAGAGGGATAAGTCTGAGCGTTAAAAGTGCCGACGGTCAGGTAGCACCTTCAAACCTGTTGACCTTCGATGTTGTTTGGGCTGGTGAGACCAACTTCACTTCCTACGACTGCATAGGAACTTTGGGTGCTTGGACTCAGAGAGGTGCTGAAGTGCCTCCAACACCTTACGTGCCTTCATACGAGCCTGTCATAAATAGGACTCTCTTCACTCAGGCTGGAGCAGACTGGATGGCTTTCTTCTTCACGCCGATATTCTTCGCAACTATAATGCTTATTGGCATATCAGGATTCATAACTCTGGCTATAGCGAAATACGGAGGAGGGCAGTTCGCACCAGCGGTCTTCATTGTAATATCGATGACGATGGTTGCCATATACGGTATTTCTGGCATTTACCCGGCTTGGCTCGTGATAGTGCTGATAATACTCGCTGGCTTTATCTTTGCAAAGTTCATAATCGGAATAATTTAGGTGATAAAAATGGCGATGATAACCAAGCTCGAGTTCGTTCTATTCTATTCCTTATTCATGTTCTTCATAATAACAATAGGCTCGATGGCTGGGGCAACAATAGTCAAGAACGCCCCGCCCCCACCAACCATACCTTCCGAGCCGACGCTTGTAGACTATCTGATATGGTGGGTTAACAACATAGGATACTTCTTCAAGCTCATGT
>DAOTVW010000362.1:0-6169 GCA_034436035.1 Anaerolineales bacterium | reverse complement strand
ATGGCTTCTTCCGCTGCTCTGCGTGCATCACTTTCCAAATGGACGTTCCCTTTGGTCAACAACCCCGTTTCACGGTTGTATACATACGTTTTATCGTTGTCCAATGTCGCCACGAATATCTCGGGGGACGGTAGTTTCACCAGCAAAACGCCATTCTCCAATTGTAAATCTTGCGGCTTTAGTTTCTCCAGGTCCACTCCCGCGATGACGATCCCATGCGCCACTAATAAAAGCTTATCTCCAAACAGAAAGCCAAAGGGAGCTTGCCCACTCTCAGCCGTGATTACCTTCTCTACACTATATTGAATGGTTTCGAGACGTGCCAAGGATCGAATAGAATGAATGATCGTGATGGGATCCGCTAAAATCGTAGGTGTAGGATTTGCCAATTGCGACACCTGTGTACTCATTTTTTGCGCTAACCCTTGTAGTGGTGCAACTTCCGACTGAAATTGCATTATCCCCAGGTTGATACTATGCAGCAATCCCCAGACACCCCCTGCCAGCAAAAGAATGATCACCAGGAAAAATATGACCATGAGAGTATTATTGCGAATTTTCATAAATCAATTATACTTGAAACGACGGATATCATTCTCGTCGATAAGCGGTACCTGCGCAAAAGCAGAACGTCACCTACTTTTTCGAAATCACGATAAAACTATGACACTCGGTTTAATGACCATCCACATTCAATTACCCGGCTGTGTTTCATTAAAGGAAAAACGCAGCCGTCTAAAACCGCTGCTCTATCGCCTCCATCGCGAATTCAATATCTCCATTGCAGAAGTGGACTACCAGGATACCTGGCAGGATGCGTTACTGGCAGTGGCATTCGTCAGTAACGATCATCGCCATACCCAAAAGTCCTTGCTGGCGGTATGTGATTGGATCGAAGAAAACTGGCCCGATGTGGACGTCATCGAAGAAAAGACAGAATTCTTTTAAGGAGTAACTCATGGACTATCGTCTAAATGGTTTACGAGCACTGGTGAGCGGATCGAGTCGTGGATTGGGTTTCGCAACCGCTCGACTTCTCGCCCAAGAAGGAGCATTGGTCACCATTAACGGCCGCAATGAGGCACGCCTTGAACAAGCCGCTACGGAGATTGAAAAAACTAGCGGAAGAAAACCCTGCTTGGTCGTTGGGGACATCGCCCAAAAAGGGGTTCCAGAAAGGGTAGTACAAGAAGCTGTGCAAAAAATGGGTGGATTAGATTTGCTGGCAACCAACGCTGGCGGTCCCCCCTCGGGACGTTTTGAAGATTTTGACGATGAAAAATGGCAAACCGCATTTGAGCTTTGTTTTATGGGTCATGTCCGCTTGATTCGAGCCGCCATTCCCCACTTGCGCCAGTCGCAAAATCCATCTGTACTCACATTCACCTCCTACTCTGCCAAACAACCTATTCCAAACCTGGTCTTATCAAACAGCTTACGGGCAGGGGTGCTGGGTTTGACTAAAAGCTTAGCCCTCGAATATGGCACGCAGGGAATCCGTTTTAATTCGATTCTGCCTGCCTGGACGGAGACAGAACGAGTTGTGGAATTAATGACAAGCCGTGCCCAAATGAATGGCACCACCCTCGCAGAAGAAATTCAAAAACAATCCCACGAAAGCCCATTTGGCAGAATGGGCAGTGTGGAGGAATTTGCCCAAGCAGCTGTTTTCCTGCTTTCACCAATATCCTCTTACATCACTGGTGTGATGTTAACTGTAGATGGCGGCATGTATAAAGCGACGATATAGACTTTTCTGAATGGGAGGTAGTAAAGATGAAATCCTATCGCAAAGAACTTTGGTTCAATGTCCCTACTCGGCGAGCTTTTATCAATATCACTGCCATGGTCGAAGATTGTTTACGGGAAAGCGGAATTCAAGAAGGTTTGGTTCTGGTTAATGCAATGCATATTACTGCGTCCGTGTTTATCAACGATGATGAACCAGGATTACATCAAGACTATGATGACTGGTTGGAATCGCTGGCACCACACGAACCGCTCAGCCGTTACCGCCATAACCGCACCGGAGAAGACAATGGAGACGCCCACTTGAAACGTCAAATAATGGGGCGCGAAGTGGTCATCGCTGTGACCAACGGGCATCTCGATTTTGGACCCTGGGAGCAAATATTCTACGGCGAATTTGACGGGAGAAGGCGAAAACGCGTTTTAGTCAAAATTATTGGAGAATAAAAAATACCCCTCTCCTTGAGAGAGAGGGGTAAGCGGTGAGAGTCTTATTTCTGAGCGTAAAACTCATGGGTAAGTCGGACTAGTTTTTCATTTTCTTCATGAGTGCCGATTGTCACACGCCACCATCCATTGCGGCCGAAGATATCTTCCTGTCCACGCAGAATGATGCCGTGCTGCTCAGCGTATTTGATCATATCCTTGCCAGGTTTACCGGTGTCAGTACCATCTAAGAGAATATAGTTACCATAAGAATGGTAGACGGTCAAACCGGGGATATCCGCCAACGAATCTTCGTAGAATTTGATTTCGTTATTATTGAATTCGACACGTTTACGCAATCCTTCGGTGTCCTCAAAAGCGGCTAATGCAGCCCACATAGCAATGGTGGATACGTTCCAAGGAATCAATGTAGCTGCGATTTGCATAATCGTATCGCGATCACCCAAAGCATAGCCAAAGCGCAAGCCCGCTAAACCATACGCTTTCGAAAGGGTGCGGGAAATGATGACATTCTTGTAATCTTTAACCAGCTTTACCATCGATTTTTGCAAGCCAGCAAATTCAACATACGCCTCATCAATGATGAAAGGACGTCCTTGTTCTGCAATGCGGACAATGTCTTTTTCATCCATGAAGTTACCGGTTGGGTTATTCGGGTGAGCGACAACGATCATCTTCGTCTTTGGGGTAATTGCATCGATAATCGCATCTGCATCGAACAAAATTTGCTTGTCTTTATAAACCATCTTGGTAGAAACCAGCTTGCCGCCAAGGACATTGCAGCGCAGCTTATAGATGCCAAAGCAGGGTGTCTGTTGAATTACCTCATCGCCTGGGGCGACAAAAGAACGAAACACCATATCAAAAACTTCGGATGACCCATTACCGAGGAGGACATTTTCAGGCCCCGGTAAGCCATTGATCTCGGCAATCTTGCTGCGGACGATCAAGCCTTGGTCCATATAACGGTTGGCAACTTTGGCATATTTATTAATGGCTTCCAGCACCTTTTCGGAGGGTGGGTTGGGGTTTTCGTTGGACATCATCCGCGCCAGGCTCGGATTGCGCCAAGCCAATTCGATGTGCGGAGAGATGTACATCGGGATACCTTTGAGCCATGGAACAAAATAATCTTCTACGGGTGTCATGTGTAACTCCTTTTTGTTAAGATATTCACAAACTTTCTCTTTTATTTTACTCTATTCGGAAGGGAAAAAGACACAAAGCCAAGAAACTTTGTGTCTTTCTTAATCTTTTTTCACTCCCGAACAGGCAAATGCCTCATTTTATTTAGCAGCAACATCTTTCAACCACTGCTCATAGCGGTAATCGGTGATATCTTCGCGGAAGCGACCGAACCATAAATCAGCATACCCTTGGAAGTCTTCATCCAGTTTGGAGATGCCGGTTTGCGTGGTGCCCCACATCGCTTCATGGATTTCAGACATGCACCACATTAATTTCGTACGGGCAAAGTTTTTCGGTGTCACCTCACCGAAATATTCCTGCAACAGAATGCGTACCTGATCGTCATTGAAACGATGGTGATGGCAATAGTTTCCCAAATCGAAGAATATATCGCCCATACCTGCGTATTCCCAGTCAAGGATCTTCAATTCACCCTTCTCACCAGGTACATCCTCGTCGAGGAAGTTCAGGTTCAATAAATCATCATGGCATGGGGTGGGGACGTATGGATCTTTCAGCAATGCCTGCTCTACCTCGTGCATTTTTTGCATGATCCAATCGAAGTCGAAGGGGAATTTGCTCCCGTGTTCTTTCGATACCTTTGTCAACATTTCTACGCGGCGAAAGACATTGAATTCCCCATCCACTGCGGGGGCGTTGCGGTGATAAAGGCGCAGCTTGCGAGCAACCCGACGGATGTGATATTCTTTGTTCATTTCTTCCGGAGGGATGTGTTTTCCAGTGATAAAGCGGGTCACCAGGTAACCTTCCGGTTCGATGAAATATAATACTTCGGGAGCGATCCCGAGCAGACCAGCAGCTTTGTTCGATGCATATTCGATCTCACGGCGAATCCCCAGCAACTCCGTGTTTTCACCGGTAATACGCAGCATATAAGATTTCCCGTCAGCGTCGATCCGGTAATTATTGTTGGTAATGCCGCCTTTGAGGACAGTGGTTTTGATATCCTTGGCATCCTTTAGAAATGGGACACGTGCAATGGCTTGTTCAAGTGTCAGTGCCATAATAAGCCTCCAGTTAGAATCTAATTTCGTTTAGGGAGAGCAAGCTCATCGCCTGCTCTCCATATTGACCATTAATTAGTCGTCCCCACGACCTTTTGCTAAACGCGCCAGTTCTTCCTCGATTCGCTTCATTTCCTCTTCGGAAGCTTTGCGTGGACCGGTAAAGTGCTTGTTTGCGTAACCAAACCAGTAAACCACCAAGACGAGGGTGAAAACGACCGTTGTCCATAACGTCAATTCATTGGGCGGCAGACAGAACAAAATCACAATGAAGACCACCCAAATAACCGCGATGATATTGATGATCGGGCCGAATTTCCCTAGGCTCCACGGGGCATTTTCTTTCTTGGTGTATTCACCTTGGTTGCGTAATTTATTACGCAGATTAAGGAAAACTGGAATAATATATGCGATGTACAACGTGATGGTGCTGATAGAGGTAACTACATAATAAGCAGCTGAATACACGGTTAGCAGGAAAGCTAAGATTGAAGTAACGATAATCGATTTAACCGGTGTTCTCAGCTTGGGGTCAATGTCATAGAATACCTCGGCAAACGGCATACCGCCATCCCGCCCGAAGGCAAAGAACATTCGGCTCATGCTGGTGATGGTAGCTAAACCACATAGCCACATACCGCCTGCCACTATCAAAGATACTACATCGCCAAGGAACTTGCTCAGATTACTATAGGCGATATACAACACCGGATTTGGCGCTAAGGCGGTCTCGGCGACATCCGGAATGGCTGAGGTGAATGCCATTAAGACAATATAGCCGACAACGGATGACACTGCAACGGAGAGGAAAACACCCCAGGCGCTGTTCAAACGAGCCATCACGGTTTCTTCGGCAACGTGTGCAGAGGCATCATAGCCAGTGTAGGTCCATTGGGCTTGCAAGAAAGCCAGACTGAAGACTAGCCAAAACGGCGCTGTCTTATAGAGATTGACTAAGCCAGGAAATAAGCTGAATAGCGGCGATTTCAACACTAATGGACCAAGCACCAGGGCAGGGCCGACTGTCCCATCGGGGAATGTCGCTGAGGATGCGTCTAACGGGTTGACCACCGTTTGAGTGGAAAGCATAAAACTCCAGCTGTTGTGTGTCTTGCCAAAGAAGAACAACAAGATGGCAATGATAAACACACCGCCGATGTGCCAATAGACACTGAAGTCATTCAACATAGCAGTCAGGCGGATACCGTAAATATTGATCAATGCCTGCGGGATCATGATGAGGATCATCACGAACAAATAAAATCCCCAGCTTGTCCAGGTCCAGCCAAAGAGACCACCTAAGGCTGGTGCATCGTTAGGAATGTTAAAGAAGCCCTGGATCATACCCACAATATAAATTGCAGCAGCGATATCGATCCCTGCCGTAATGGTCAATTGCCCCATCATGTTGAACCAGGCTGTCCACCAACCAGCCGCACGCCCGCCCAGACGGGAAGACCAATAGTACAAGCCACCTGCGGTGGGATATGCCGAGGCAATTTCAGCCATGGATGCCGCAACCATCAAAACAAAAACAGATACAAGCGGCCAACCAACGGTATTGATAATAGGACCAGCGAACTTAAGTCCATAACCATACAGCAGCATCGCGCCGGTCAAAATAGAAATAATCGAGAAGGAAATGGCAAAGTTGGAGAAGCCACCCATCTCCCGGAACAATTTCTGGGCATAACCCAGTTGGTGCAAGTCTTTCACATCTTGCAATATTTGCTCTTCACGAGATTTTGGTTTATTTTCAG
>DAOTVW010000361.1:0-2726 GCA_034436035.1 Anaerolineales bacterium | reverse complement strand
ACACATCTGTTTATGTCTAATACGAAAATAAATTCAGGTTGAGCTTTTGGTGTTCCTCACATAGTTATTTCTTAGACGCAATCCTTTTTTCAGTGTTCAAATTCTAATCGGACTTTTTCAACAACCTGTTAGATTTTTTCATTAAATTCGTATATATGTATCACAAAATAATAATTACAAATGTTCAACACGTTTTAAATATTTATTAAAATCATTACGTAAAATTTTCGGAGTCAGGGCTTAATCTTCTAAATAACCGCCACAGCCTTTCCCGAGTCTTGCCATTCCAATAAGCAGGCGTAACAAACCGTGTTTGGTCGCTCGTTCCATGTTGCTAGCGACGTATATGATGCCACAGAAAAACACCAGGGCCTACCAATGCCACTGCAAGCTAGGGCCGCACAATTATCGAATACTAAGCAACAGTTTGCCCTACTTTTCGCTCCAAAGCCTTATATCCAACCTGTTGTTTCTCAGGGACTTCAGAATCGATAAATCTCTATCCAATACCTTGCTTCCGAATAGCTCCAGTACCTGCAACTTTTTCAACCCCTTCAAAAAGCTGATGGTTGGTATAGGGCCTAACCATAAACTTATGCACTCAACGTTCTTGGCTCTGGCCAACCATTCAATATTCGACCTCAACTTCGGAGTCCTATTCAAATTTACAACACGTAATTCCTCAGTAACTGCATCCAATGGACATAAAGTGTCGAATAGCCGCAGATTTTCTAACCACAACGCTCGAAGGCGCACTTTTGGATGTAGCATGATCCCTTTAATTAAGCTAACACTTATACAAAGCAACTCCTCCAGTTGAAAAAGATCGCTGAGGTCCAAAACCCCGGCATATTTGCCAAAGCACAATCCCAGACTCACTAGCTGCCCACACCTGAGCACGCTCTTATAACTGCTGCACACCGGTATTATACTCCTCTTGAGGTTCGGCATACTGGTAAAGTCGAATTCGCCAGGTTCTCCTTTGCCGGCATAATACAATTGCAGGCTTTCAATATGCGGATTGCCTTTGAGAACAGATAAGTCGATCGGCTTTTGAAATTTGATCGTCAGGCATTTGCATTGAGGTAAATCTCTGAGAAATCCCAAATCACCTTCCCATGGTGGATACAAACCAAACCCCCCAAGTTCCAAATGGTCCGCTTTTTCCTTCAGGAAAAGTTCCTTGCAAAATGGACTCCAGCACTTTTCCGGTGCAATCAAGGAACCGCACTTGTTCTGCACAACTTTGACAGACTGTTGAGCTTCTTCATCACGTACCCAGCTAAAGTCGGGAATCTCTCCCCGAACAATCGTTTTTTGCACATCACAATAGTATCGTAGCATTTTGACCTCCTTTCACAATAGGGTTTCTTTGCACATTGGAATAAGATTAAACACCTTTTCCACGCCCTCCCGCACCGGGTCGGCCCACTTAGTCAGCCTGTGTGGGTCACTCGCAGGATTTTGTATGACGTTGGATATGGAGAAGCCCATATCCTCGAATATCCTAAGTTCTTGAATTAGTGCTGTCTCCAGAATCTCTCTAAGAAATTTTGCAGCACGTGCGTTTTCTATGCCTGTGGTTACGCTTAGCATTCCCACAAGCCTGGCACCCTGCTTTTCTAATGTTCGCAGGTGCTCAATGAACCTTTGGGAAACTGTCCGTCCAGTCTGGCCAACATAAAGATGCTCATTTTGAAGCAAGAGGACATAAATCCCCTGTACCATGGCTTCCTTACCAGCTTCGCAGGCAATTTTTTGCACGAGTCGCTTTTTTAATTGCACCGTGAATACATTAAGGCTCCTCTGAATTGTACCCTCAATACCAAGACGAGCCATCACACCGCTAATTCCATGCTCGGAAACAAACCCACCCGCATCGTGGTTATTGACCGGATCGGATACGGTGTAGATATACCCGTGAAGCGTGTTCGGCTCCACCAAAGCGCCTTCATACAAATCCCTTGTCCAGAACCTTCCCGAATCTGTGTTCAGATAACGTGCGCGGTTGTAGTAAAGACCCAAGTCCGAATCATACTGCTCACCACAATAAAGATAGTTATTCGGCGTGTCCCCTGTGCGGGAAATTAAGTTACCAAATACATTATCGCGATGTTGGATGGCGTTACTTTCCGAATCGGCATGGCTGCGATAAAAAGCCGACAAGATGGAATCAGGCTGCGCCGTTCCCGGCTTCGGTTCATAACCGAAAGCGAACGTGGCCAGCAGCAGAACAAGATATGATAGCCAACGGTTCATGCAAAGCCGCATCCAACTTTGGTATAAATGAGACCCCTAGTCTACTTAATTCCTAAGATCTCAATCTCTCGAATCAATCCCGCGCACCTTTTCCAGTTCCGTCAAAACAACAGATAATCCCTATCACCGCCAACTCACACAAATACCAATGAGCCTTATGCTCTTAAAAGTAACCACTTCACCTAACCCCCGGATTGCCATTGTCAGAGGTTAGCGTAATTGAGCACCGCAGTCGGGCCGTGGAGCCCGAAGCGCGGCAAAAAGCCGCAGCGTGCACGCATCGGGATAGCGGCGCAGCCCGGTCAAATACTGAAAGGTATTGTTCCGCTGCAGCCGCCGCTGCCGTGTCCAGCCGTTCCAGCCCGAACAAGATTGTATAGAGAATCGCTAACAGTTCTTAGCTGACGTTTTAAGCGGTGCCCCAGCGCGCCTGGTCCAAAAGGTGCGCCACCACCAGTGGCAGCACC
>DAOTVW010000360.1:0-1618 GCA_034436035.1 Anaerolineales bacterium | reverse complement strand
TCCAAGATGGGTTATCGTATTTTACCCCACCAAGTGTGACGTTGAATAGTGATACGTACGAATATGAGTGATTTAGCAGATCTATCCCGTTCCACGAAAAACTAGTTAGCCCAGTTTGATCCCATGTATATTGCACCCCAGTTTGTGCAAGCGCTATGGAGGTTACGATGAGACAAACTAAATATTTACTGGACATAAGCACCACCAGCTAACGTTACGCCTCCGCCGGTATATTGATACTTATCAACGGCACCAACGTCTTTACGTGTTGGAGTTGTAGTCTTCGCAGCATCAAACCATTGTGGATAACCAGCGTCGCGTAACAACGCGCCACCTCCTGCTGCAGAGTTCAGACTAAAATCTCCAGCACTTGGGCTGACGAACGGATTTGCCGTAAGAGCTATTGAGTTAACGTTCATTCTGATTCGATTGCTTGGACTGTACCAATCCCCACTCGTGTTACCACCAGCAGCATTATTATTGGCGTAGACCCAATCATTGGTACTATCCGAGACTTCAAAACCATAGCCTCCATTGCCATAACTTATGTTGTTGACCCAGATTTGACCATAACTTTCACTGGCATATAAGCCCGAGTTGGTGTTTCCGTACATTATGGAATCGCGGATTTGATTACCATATGATGTATAGATCCCATACCCTCCATTGAACGCTGAGATCACGTGGCTAGAATTGCCACCACCCTGTAACCCATGAGAGGTGTTGTGATGGAAGTAACAGTAGTAGCATGTGCTGATGTTATAAGCTCCAGTTCCACCATTATGATGGGATTCAATATATTGAAAGATTCCATCGCCGTTACCTTGAATCCCATTAGATCCACAATTTCTCACCTCGGCATATTGCAATCCACCATTAGCGCCAGGAGCATACCCTATGGTACCGGACTGTGTGGCGCAATCAATAGTAAGGTTAATGACGAAGCCATTTAATCCGCCAGGTCCAGCCACCAGATTGAAACTTGTTAACCCAGATTGGACCGTAATCAACGGTCTTGTTCCTAGATCCCAACGCGTGCTTCCATAGCCTTCAACTACGACGGCAGCGTTATAATAAATCTTTCCTCCACTCACACCACTCGATGTAGAAGTGATTGTATAGGTCCCAGCTTTGATGTGAATAGTGTTTCCGTTAGTTACCGCATTGTTAGAATCAATCCTACCAGGCGTAGCCAACGCCCCACCAACTTTACCCGACGCACCAGAAAACGTGCCGAGTGCACGATCTACCGTTACATTGTTTGCATTAGTGTATCCAACGATGCAGTAGAATCCTTGCCCTACGATGTTGATCACATTTCCAAGCATTGTGTTGGTGAATCCGCCAGCGCTATCTGTCAATGTCGTGGTTCCCGAAGCCGATAATGTTCCACTGAACGATACAACGGCGTAGTTAGCACCATAAGTCATGTCCACGCCCGTGGTGCCCTTGTTGGCCTTTGAGAATCCGCCGCCGTTTGTGTCATCGCCGATATCTGCACGAATCTCCCATTCTGTATCAGCAGGAATTGCAGCTAATAGCGGTAAAGATAATAGGAACAAGGTAAACTTTTTCATTGCTACCTCCTACCTGCACCAGATTTGAACGGTCGCTTTGG
>DAOTVW010000359.1:0-1640 GCA_034436035.1 Anaerolineales bacterium | reverse complement strand
TATTGCAGATTGCCCGAAACCGAGGGTGGAAGGTATAATTTCCCGGAGGTGATAGGGATGAAATGGCTAGGCGTAGCATTAGCGCTTTTGGGCTTGCCTGCTTTGGCAGCCAATAGCATTTCGTTGGGAACATTTGTTGGTTCAATGGAAAGCCCAGTGCCCAATTGGAAGGCATGGATGGCTTTTCCTTATGTAAGATTTGATACTGATAACCTAGCGCTTCTCTTTTATGCCTATACCACTTCCCCTACTGAACAGCCCCCAGCCCAGCCACAAGCTTTGCCTTTCTCCAAAGAAATGCATATTAACCTTTGGGCCATGTATAAAATGCCCCTCTTTTCCATCACCGATTTCCATGTGGATTTTGGTTGGGGAATTTCTATGCTCGTCAGCGTCTACGCCCATGAATGGGAAGTGGCCAAGGCAACTTTTACCCCATATCCTTGCGGTGAAATCTGCTTCTCTTACCAAGGACCGAAATTTGTGACGGGCATATCGGCTTCATTGGTACCGGAACTGGGATTTGCCCCAGGGTTCTTTGCTGGTATCACATTTTAGGAAGGTGAACAATGGCTCAATATATACCGGGAATCAAACCTTATCAACCGAAGAGTTTTAAGACCGGTTCAATCACCGTTGGAACTACTGCAGTTCAAGGACCTAACGTTGTCATTGCTGCAGGAAGATCCGTAGTCCTTACTGCCCCCACATCCAATACCGCAAACATTGCCGTCGGTGGAGATAATACTGTAACTCTTTCCAATGGCTTAATTATTGAACCCGGTGGGGGAGCGATGATTGAGGTCGATAACCTTAACCGGCTATGGTTTATTGCCGGCGCCGCTAACCAGACTTTAAACTACGCGACTGAAAGCGAATAATGGCGATTTATCTTCCAGCTTATACGGAAAGCTTGAACTGGCCAAAAGGGCCAATTATTTGGTCTTCGCCCAAAAAGCTTTATGCAGAAGGATCAAGTACTGCCAATATTATTGCCAGCACCCCTACTGGCCAAATCTATATAACCCCTGCGGTAAGTCCCCCCTCTACGCAGGATTTGTTTGAGATTTATCTTCCTGGTTGCCAAGGAGGATCAGTATATATCAAATTCCTAGTTAGGGCTAGTCCTGCGGATTCTACTTATCCTGCAAGTATATATTTTTTAGTTCAAGGGTATAGAGAACTTACTATAGGAGGAATATCAGATTGTAATCACTACACTACAATAATTGCAACGCTAAAGAATCTACCTTTAAATCCAGTTATAAAATGTCAACTATATCGCTCTTTTCCGACCTCTGTCTCATCCTCATCATATTTTATGAACATCGAGGTACGCGCAAATAATATCAACACTGCTAAATTTATCAACTATGGTTCAACCTATCGTGAGACACCCACATATGGAGGAACTCTCTCGCAAGAAGTACAGCTCACATCTTCAGCTCCTCCGCCAAAGCCACGCAGAGTTGTGAGACCTGGAGGAGGAGGAGTTGTATTCTCCAATTATTAACTCCTCTCCCTCCCCTTTATCGCTCATTAAAACGGGCCTCGAAACGCGCAGCGAAAAGCTTCATCCAGTCTGAAAAAGCCCGAAAAAGTGGCCAAGTTTTGGGGAAAAATTTGTTCAATTTCGATGT
>DAOTVW010000358.1:0-11445 GCA_034436035.1 Anaerolineales bacterium | reverse complement strand
CGTCGGGATTTGAACCCGAGATCACAAGCGCCCCAGGCTTGCATCCTAGTCCAAGCTAGACTACGGCCCCCTTCAGATCTTCCGTAGCGACTCTTCCATATATCTACTATCTTCCTAAATATTTTCCTCATGTTAGTGAGATATAATGAATTATTTTACAATCCAATAGAAATTAGAATAATAGTTTATGTGACCTCTCTATACGATCGTGGTCGGTAGCTTCCCACTCCACAGCATAGGCTTGCCAAACTCTTAGGGAAAGCGATTTTAGAGGGTTGTGAGCAAATGGCTTATCTCCATCAACCCATCTGGAGTATAGCCAAGCCTCAACATGCAGACCTTTGCTAGGTTCAGACCAAGTAAATTGGAGCTGCGATAGGACATATGTGCTTCGTATCCGGTTGATCAAAGGGAATACATTTTTGCACTTGCGGTAAGACCTGGGTGGTTACCCACAGATTCACTGTGAGGAAAAATCGGTCCAGATGATCAAACTTTAGCTGATTTAGCGTTGTAGGAAGCGGTACTTTTGGACCGGGCTTTGGTAACCTTGGCATCCAATAAGAGCAGTTCTTGAACGCCACATATGGTCTTGTGGTCACATTCTGAACTATTAGGTGGCATAGGCTACCCAATCTTGTGCATAAATGCACTTCTCAGTATATAATTCAACTGTCAAAAATTAGAGGAAAAGAATTACAGAGGTAGGGGACGAGGAAATTTCTGGTTGTTTTCCTACGAACTCCTGATAGGTAGCAGAGAGACACTCTTTCAGAAAGAGCGACCACTTGTTTCCAAATTCGTGGGTAAGCAATATTCCCTTCTTACCAGTGGTTGTTTCTTCATATTGGGCCCATCGGTAAAATTCACACATGTAGTTTTTTACGACATTGCAAAAAGATTGCAAATTAATTGACCAACCTCGCATAAGAGCGACATCTTTTAGAACCACAGCGACAGTGTCTCTAGCTATCATAACAAGGGAGTCTTCTGGGATTTTGTTTAGAAATTCTTTGAAGGTAACCTTAGAAAAACCCACAAATCCATAATAATCCGCATAGAACAATAATTTACAATACCTTTCAAGTATGTTATTAAGTAGCCTATTAGCACTTATATTTTTTTTAGCAGCAAATTTTTCTAATTCCTCTAACAAGTTCTTGCTGATCCTGAATGAGCGGATGACCATATCTTGGGGCAGTGTTGAATCCTCATATCTTTCCGACATATTCAATTCTTCCATCAAAGTCTATTATTTAAAACTCTTATAAAGATAATCGTTTGATCAGGATATGCCTTGTGCAGGTATTTAGTTCCAAAAATGAAAATGACTTAACTTTAAAATAAAAAAATTATTATAAATAAAAAAAATAAGAAATTATGACGGTACTAGGTAGGATGGAATTTGAAGACCTTTTTCTTTATAATATTTGTATGCGCCAGGATGGAGAGGAATCGACATTCCATCAAATGGTGAAAGGTAGGTGTAGGGACCTTTAGGAGTCAAAAGTTCGTCTTTATGTTCCATTACAGCTTTTGTAATATTGTATACAAGACTTTCTGGAAGATTTTTGTTTACAAAATACACACTAGGCTGAGTCAGTGTGGTAACGGTATAATTGACCCCCTTGTATGAGTTTGCAGGGATTTCCCCCTTGAGGAAGAATGGGTACTTAGAAGTTATTTTGTTGATGGCATCATCAGGCAGACTTATTATTTTTATTTCTCTCACTTGCGATAGGTCCACAATCCACTGAACTGGCACCCCACTACCTCCTACAATCGATGCCTGAATTCGACCTTCCTTGAGAGCATCTGCAATGTCAGCCTGTCTTAGCCCGACCACGCTCACTTTGTCCCACAGACCCAATTCTTGAAGGACAATTTGTGCAATCATTTGTGATGCAGACCCTGGAGGACCAATGTCGATTGTTTTCCCAGCCAAGTCGTAAACACTATTTATGTCTGAAGACTTCAGTGTAACAATGTGGAAGTAGTTTATCTCGCACACGAAAATTCCGCGAATATTTTTATAGGTCTGATTGAACCACGGGCTTGTACCATTCCAAGCAAAAGCAGTAGTTATCGCTGTGGCTGAGCCTAGCTCCGACAAACCTTGATCAACCAGCTGGATGATTGCGATCCCCCCTGCGGTTGCCTCAGGCACTACAGTAACCCCGTTAACGTACTTATTGATCACAATGGAAAGTACGCCGTCCTTGTAGTACATCGTTCCACCAATCGCACCCGTAGCTATAGATAGTTTTGTAGGACCTGTCTGAACAGGAGTTGTTGTGGTAGGTGTGGATAAATAGTATGCTGCTACTGCAACAATAGCAATGATAACAACTGCTGTTACCACTAGAATGGTCTTGGAATTTCCTTTTTTGCCTTCTTGTTTGGAGTTTTCCAAATTTTTCCCCCATTAAGTGATAAGTGAATAAATCCTAAAAAGATTGTTATTATTAATTGTTATTATATATTATAATGTAACATTTAAAAAAAATTAAATAAATTTATTGGTAGATGTAGAAATTTTCTTGCTAAAATTAACAAAAAAAGAACATTATATAAAAAATTCTTTCAATATTGATTAATTGTTGATTTTTCTTTTTAAAAATTTGAGTAATATGCCAGAAGCGAACAAGGCTGCAAACACCAGTAATCCAGCGATTGTTAGCTCGAAGCTTGGATGCAATAACAGCAGAACACCACCGATCAGCGCAATTGCTCTCTCTATAATACTTAGTTTTTTGGTGAGGATCCCCTTCAGTGAAGAAACTATAAGCAGAGTACCTATTGTTGCTAGAACAAATCCTGTAAGGATCTGAACTGGTGTGCCAATCAATAATAAAGCAGGGTCAAAAATAAATGCGTATGGCAATAAAAACACCGGAAATGCTAACTTACACCCCTCTATTGCGACCTTCAAGTAATTGTCGCCTGTCATTGCTGCTGTCACAACAGGGGTTGCGCAGACTGGCGGTGTTAATGCGCCCATGACTGCATAGTATAGGATAAACATATTTGCCACAAATGGATCAATATTTAGTGTTACTAGGGCGGGACCTACAACAAGCGCAGTCAATATGTACGCTGAAGATGTATTGAGTCCCATGCCCAAAATTATGCAAATAACCATCGCAAGTGTCAGTAAGATCAAAGCCGAGCCCCGCGATAGGATTATCAGGGTGTTGTAAAGCATAACTAGCTGACCTGAAAGAGCCAAACAACCAACAATTACACCAGCGGTAGCTAACAGAGCGATTATAGGTATACTGCTCAGAGCACCCCTCTCTAATATTTCTATTAAAGCCTTAAGGTTTTGGCGCCATTGCTTAGGTCTTAGCAGGAAAAATATAGCTATGTTTACTATAAGCGCATAAAAAGCAGACGCTTGAACAGAATAGGAGGCAATTATTAAAAGATATACTAAAACTGCCAACGGAATTATAAATGGCCATCCTTTCCTAAGAACTTCTCTGATTTTGGGAGCTGCATCAGAAGATATGCCTTTGAGGTTGTGCAATCTGGCCTCAGCATCGATGACAAAGGTCATTGTCAAGAAGTAAAGGAATGCAGGTATGAATGCTGCAAGAGCAACCCTAGCATATGGAACACCAACTATCTGAGCCATGATAAAAGCAACAGCGCCCATGATAGGAGGGGTAAGTTGGGACGCCGTGGCAGCAGCGGAAACAATGGCTGCAGCAAACCTAGAGTTATATCCAGATCTTTTCATCACAGGTATTGTCAATGTGCCCACGGTGGCAGCAACTACATTGCTGCTTCCTTGAACCATGCCAAAAAGGAGAGAGGCCAAGTTAGCAGTTTGTGCAGGACCACCCCTTATACGACCAACTGACCCCTTAGCCAAGTCTATTATGAAGTCGCCAGCGCCTGTTACCTCCAGTGCGGCGCCCAAAATCATGTAAATAACGAGCATTACAGTACCTAAATCAAACAATGAGCCGAAGATCCCCTCTGCTTCCGTTAATGTTAGGTAGGTTGCAACTCTCTGAAGTGAAAAAGCCTTGAGTGTGAAAGGTTCTGGTAAAAGCTGACCAATAAAAAGGACATATAGTAACGAGAACAGCGCAATCAACGGTAGGATCGGCCCTTGTGTTCTGCGGGTCACTTCCAAGGTCAAAGCAATTAAAGCGACACCAACAATTGTATCCATCAGGGTTGGAGAGGCAACTCTGTAGTAACAGAAGGGCAAATATTCCAACATCACGTAAACACAAGCATATACCGCCAATAATATAAGGGCAAGATCTAAGATTGTAGTGAAATAGTTTCGATGGATCTTCTTGGCAACTGGATACCTTATAAAGGCAAGAACCATCACTAACAGAAGGCATAATGGACGCTGTATCCAAGATGCCAAAGTGCCAAAACCAGAGGTGTAAATGTGAAAGATAGAAAAGAATACTGCTACAACAAGAACAAACATCTCCGCTAACTTCAAAAACGGCTTCTTTTGTTGGAAGTTTTTTTCAGCAGTCATAAAGGTCAAAGCTCACTCACTCCTAAAAAATCTAAAGACATCTGACACATCTTCAATTGTATTCAAATTATCTAAAATCGAAATTATTTCATCAATGCGTTCTTCTGGTATTGATGGTAAGGAAAATTTTAAACAGCTTTTAAATTTCTGGACGACTTCCAAATCTGTCATTGGTGACAGAGCCTTCTTCTCCTTTCTGCAAACCATACCGTCCATGGTAGCCACTTCCATTTCTAGCTCTTCGCCCTTCAAAGATTCATCAGGTGTGACTTCGATTTTTTCGAAAAGCCCAATAACTTGTTGGTCCTTGAGGACGTTTTCATCTATTTCGTAGACCGAAAAACGCTTTTTCGCAAAAGCTAATGCAACCGCAAACCGCTCGTTCCACAAAATTTCTGAGGGAAAGGAAGGTTTGCCTCGCCCATGGACCAGCTGATGATAATTCAACTCGCTTACTTTTATTCTCACTTTTGAAATCTCCTCCGGTCTTATGCCTTCGCTCACAATTTCCAGTGCTGTGGTTACGGCATTTTGTAATCCGCCACATCCAGGGTATCTTTTGATTATTGGCATTAGATGATCATAGTCCTTGCCCAATCCATCTAACAGGAGTGAAGGGTCGTATTCTCCGTTTCCGTACATATTATAAAGACCCCATTTGCCCTCAATTATGTCCTCTTTTGAGGCCGTGAAGCCCCTATCAGCCAGCATTACGCTTAGAACCCCGGCCTTAGTTCCCAAACCTTGACTAACTTGCGCCAGGTACGAACCCCCCTCCCCCACAACCGCTCCGTAATTTCCGAAGCATTGGTTGTAGGCAATGCCCATCGCGTTGCGAATCTTATCCCTATTAAACCCAAGGAGTTTTCCCCCCAAAGCGGCTATCGCCAGAGGAGCAAAAGTTTCAGCTAACCAACCTCCTCCCATGGCGGTGGCCGAGCCTCCAGCTACGCGCAATCTAAAGTTTAGATCCAAACCCAATGCAATAGATGTGAGAAAGTTCTCACCATTGATAGGATTCCCTTTTTTATGTTTACTGTACTCTGAGAATGCAAGAGCCGCAGGTATAATGCTAGCAGGGGCATGGGTCGCACCTTTTGGCATGATGCTCTCAAGGTCGTATCCACGAGCCATTGTTGAGTTTATCCAAGCAGCGTTTATCAGGGGTACTTTTTTATTATAAACTAAGATAGTCCCTTCAGGGTTACCTCCCCATTCGATGAGAAGTTGTAGTAATCGGGCAGAGACATCGGCTTTACATCCTGCCACGATGGCACCCAAAGTGTCCAGAACGTGAATTTTCAAAAAATTTATTGTTTTTTGTGGTAGGCGGCAGTACTCGAGTCCTAATGCATAATCAATTATGTGGTCCGTGGGGCTTTGAGTTCCCAAGCGCATCCCCATTCTCATTTCTGAGGCAATACTCCTTTGAGTGTGTTTGTCTCCTCTAAGGTTTTAATTACTCTGCAATAATAATCATTCTCTCTTTCCCAGTACCTCTTTTTCCTTGGTTTGCTGAGGAGTTTCTCACGGTATTTTTGCCATATGTAATTATTTATATCGAGATTTTCTAATTCAGCTTCGCTAAGCTTAAATGGATCTAGGTCATCAGTCATTTTCTTTCCCTCCATGTTACACACCTTCCCACACGCTTGGAGACATTATTCCATCAGGGTCGAGCAAGCTCTTCATTTTTCTCGCAAGATCCATGTAGGTTGGTATAAGTCCTACCTCACATGGGCGAGCAATGCCGTATTTAGCGTCTAATCTTAAACCGAGCTTAACTAGAGCTTTGAAGTATTTTGGACCGAAACGAGGGGCAACTTCTCTGACCAGCCGAGGGTCTGTTGGATGACCTGCCATCATTAATTCAAACATTGCATAATGGCTATTTTGTTCTGGATAAACGATGGCACCTCTCTTCCACTTTACGTCCAGCTCATCGGGATCTCCAAGCAAGGGATCATCCAGATAAAGCATCGATAGAAGTTTGAAGTATTTTGGATACATATGCAATGGAGCGATTACCATGCCAGCTGGGGCACCGATTGTCCCAGGATAAGCCCAGTATTTTATAGTGTGCTCAGAGAAGAGGGAGGCAGATTGATTGAGCTGCGCATCCTCGAACATTTGGTAAAATGGAAGCTTATCAGTGATTATTATTCCGCCGTGCTTTTGTGTGATTTCCCTTACTTTTTTCTCCTCATATTCGATCCATCTCTTAGTCCCTTGCAAGGAGAGCATCAGCATCCAGTCAGGGTTTACCCTATCAAGCCTGTCCGCAGATTCAGGAGTGTCGGCAAAGTACTGAGCGTACTTAAATCCGGTGTACATGGCGGTTCCTGTGCAGATCTCCGACTTTGCAACTTCGTCCAGAGCGGCTGTCGCCTTATCGACATCATTGAAAGCAGGCTGGAAGACCTTCACTTCCTCGTCAAGTGGGTGGGTTCTCACGGCAACCTTTGTGACAATCCCCAAAGTACCCTGTGCCATTCTCGGGAGATGGCCGAGATTCGGTCCTGGGCCGTGCGGCCAGATCGCTCTTGGATTTGCGTAGTTGGCCATGCTGCCCGTTCTCAGCACTCTTCCGTCTCCTAAAACCATTTCATATCCAACTATCTGACGGTTCACATAGCCCAGTCTTGCATTCGCTTTATTTGTAATACCATGCGTGAAGTGCGACCCAATAAGAAATGTGGAGCAGGCCCCAGGCTGATGTATGAACATCCGCTTCTTTAGGAGTTCAACTTGCAGTTTGAAAATGGGGCATCCAGCCTCTACTATCGCGACCATGTTGTCCTCATCGATCTGTAAAATTTCATCCATCCTGGATAGGTCCACCAGTATTCCGCCAACCCGTGGGATGCCCCAGCTGAATTGGCTACCAAAAGACCCCACAGGAACTACAGGTATACGATACTGTCTAGCAACCTTTACTATGGCTTTAACTTCTTCTAGAGTTTTGGGTAAAACAACAATTTGTGGACACATACTCTTCCAATTGAACTTTAGGTATGAGGCGTAGTCACGCGAATATGCAATTAATATAGCAGGATCGTCAGAAACCCACTCAGCACCAACTATATCACTTAAAGTTTGTTTTATTGTCCTATTTTTTTCATTCTCTGCCATCTTGGTCACGCTCCTATTGCACTTTGAATCAATATGAGAATATTTTCAACTGATAATCCGAACTCATTACTCATTGGACCTAAACTGCCTTCGCAAGAAGGACAAGAAACCACCAGTTCTTTTACGCCAGTACTTGCAGCTTCTGCCAACCTGGCTTTAGCAGTCACTTTAGTAACGTTGGGATACCCAAAGGTAACAGCGCCGCCAGCGCCACAGCAATATGTATTGAGTCGGTTTCTAGGCATTTCGACCACCTCTATCCCCAATAATTTCAGTATTTCTCGTGGTTGCTCTGAAATCGAGAATGGCATTATGTGTCTAACGAGTTGGCATGGATCATGGTATGTTACTTTTTTGTTTAGGGGTTTGATCTTGTTTTTGTTTTCCTTGATCAGAGGAGCCAGAAACTCAAGTATATGATAAATTTCGAAATCTGGGCTAAGATCACATTCAGGTCCATCAACTTTGAATGTTCGGTAGTCATGAGGGCTTAACACAATTACTTTTTTGGCGCCAGCTTTCTTTAACGCCTCAAAGTTATGGTTAAGCAATGCCTTACCTTTTTCACGGAATCCACCTCGGAAAGGCAGATATCCACTGTGCCATTCATCCTCATATAATAACCCAAAGTTGATCCCAAGTTTTTGCAATATGTTGACTGTGGCCGTTGCCAGCTTACTGTTCTTATATGCAACATCATCGCCTACGAAAAGCATCACGTCGGCACTTTTGGGAGGTTTTTGGTTGTCTAGCCAAGCAAACCGCATTTCATGAGGGGCGCCATACGGGTTGTGAGTTGCATCGATATTGGTCATTATTGTTTTATAATGTTGTGGAGCAGTTACTTCCTTGACGTAGGTTTCTTTCATGATCTCCATAATTGTTAGTGGATGAGTGCGCATAGCCACATTGCACCAGAATTGGCAGTGACCACAATCAGTACATGTGTAAAGTATATGCTCCACAGTACTGCTCCACGCCAATTTCTTCTCGATTATGCCCCTAGCAATTTCCAGTGTACCGCTCGCATAGTATGAGAGATGCTTGAAGACATTGCCCCTTGGGCATTGTGAAACAAATCGAGCGTCCTTAGCATCTGGTGCGAATATGAATTTACAGTAGCCACATTTGTTGCATAATATCGTCAAGTCGTAAAAGTCGTCCAAAACTCTCCTCCGTACAGCAGGAAAGATCCATAATTTTTCGACGTCTTGTGCCTTAGTACCTTGACCTATTTTCTCAGCCATTATGCATCGCCTCCTAAACGCAGTCTTCTTGGATTCATTATGTTGTTTGGATCAATCGTACGTTTTACCCCCAACAAAATCTCGTAATATGTTTGGGACTCTCTGTAGATTAGGTCGGACAAGATACCATACGGCCTGCTATAAAACGCGCCCAAATTCAACAAAGCTTTCGCAGACTCTGCATAAACCTTCTTGACTAAATCTGTGTTTAGAGAAGATTTTGGATCCCGGGCAAAGCTAAAGGAACACCCAACCACACCTATCCTATCTGTAGGGATTATGGTAACACCAAGATCCTCCTTGGGATATCCAAATTTTTCAGAGATCTTTAAGACTTCGCTGTACATTTCAGGGATGTTTTTGATCGAGGAGATGAATGGGATTATGTTTCTTGCACCTTTATATTTGCGCCATTTTAAAAACCCTGCGGGGTTAGTAATTTCTTCTAACACTTTCTTGGATGAAATTCCGCAAAGCTCGTCCATCAATTTTAAAGAGTTTGCACCTGCAACGTCCCCCAGATCTTTTTCCATTACTTCAACGGCGTCTGCTTTCCCTCGCAAAGTAAACATTATGACCCATTCAGGCAGTGATTCTTTCATGTCACCAACGCGTTCTGAATAATTGGGAGATTCTTCTGCGAACATTAAGGCAAGATCTTGTTTATTTAGGATGGCCATATCGCGAGGATATCGCAACCACATAACCTTGCGCAGTATCTTGGGAAGATCCTCGGCACTGTTCACAGGTATGAAAAAGGCTTTTTCTACATCGCCCTTTGGTTTTAGCTTGACCCACCCTTGTACAACTATGCCTAACGATCCCTGAGATTGATACCAAAGGTAATTCATTAGACCGGCATAGGGCGATGCGTGCGAATGCATGTAAGGATAACGTATTTCTGGAAATGCGGCTTGACCCGTCTTTAACAAATCCCCGCTTGGTAGAACCACAGTCATAGTTGTGAGGTTCTCTTCTCCGTAGTAGACCCATCCATAGAGCGGCGCTAGGTCTAAGTACGTAGAAAGCACAGAAGTTGATGCAGGGTTCTCAGAAGGAGTCAACACCCTTAAGTCATGTTTATTGGAGATTCTCTGAAGTTGAGAGAATGTCACTCCAGGTTCGATTAAGGCCATCCATGATTTGAGGTCAACATCCAAAACACGGTCCATCTTTCTTAAATCTATAATAAGACCGTTTGGAGAAGGAATTGTCCCCCCCAAGTTGTTTGGCTCACCTGAGATGGGAGTGACGGAGATTTTATACTGATCAGCTAGTTTTATAATTTCTTGAACTTCTTCAATTGTGTTAGGTCTAACGGCGCAGAAAGGAGTGGCAGGAGTTACAAAACTATCATCACTTGAGTAAATTTTCAGCATTTCTGCGTCTAAGATTACATTTTTACTTCCTACAATTTTGGAAAGCGATTCAATTAAAAGGTCTTTCGTTACCTGAGTGCCCAACATTGTTATAGACCTCCTTCGATTAATTGCCAGAGTTCAGGGTCTGATTCAATTAGTTCCTGAAGGACGCTAATTACCTCAAATATGGTAATCCAGTCACTGAAGGCGATTCCATCTTTATAGGAGACAGAATTTTGCGGGTTTGCCAATGAATATACCACTCTCTCTTTGCCCAAAACCATGTCCTTGAAGAGTTTGGGGGGCATCTCCACTGATAAAACAGGATCCATTCCATTTCTAGATTCAATATTGAACATGCCGTTTCCATCAAGGCTTATAGTGAAAGTGAAGGAGCCCTTAATTTTAAAGGTGATGAGGTCCTTCCCTAGCAAAATACTCTTAGGATAGCCTTTTGCCTTGGTCCAGCCGGTTGGGTCCATTGCCACATTGGGTGGCGGGTACGGCCCAGCGCCTGGGTATGGAGCCGGACCTCCACAAAAAGTGCTGTAGGGGGTCAGCCTCCTCTTAAGTTCAGGGTCATCGTTAAGAAATGCCTGGTATTTCCTAATCAATTGAGAGAGTATTTCTGGGTCTGACATTTTTGGCCCACTTTTTGATTTTTGCTAAAAAGAATTCTATTGTTTAATATATAGCTTATTATTATTATATAATAATATTTGTTATAATATGTTATTAATAGCATTATTTAGAATATTAGTGAGATTTTCGAAAAACCTGCCTATAACCTTTCCCAAAAGGAGCGCAGCACTTAAAGATCATGGGCACAACAGTTATCCTCATGCCCTCTTTCGAGTGTTACGTCTTCAACGAGTACTACGAGGTACCTGAAGGACAACGACAGATTGGCGAAAGCAACCTCCCTGATAGACTGGGAGGGGTTCCGCTCCATAATAGCCTCATCCTACAACAACCTGAACGAGAACGGAGGGAGGCCAAACATCGATCCAATCGTCATGCTGAAGCTCCTGGTATTACAGCAGTGGTACGGTTTGTCTGATCCGGAGCTGGAGCGCCAGGTAGCTAGGGACGTGATCTTCCAGCACTTCCTCGGCTTCCCCGGAGTGATCCCGGACTACACAACGGTCTGGTTATTCAGGGAGAGGCTGATAAGGGACGGGAAGTGCGACAAGGT
>DAOTVW010000357.1:0-7517 GCA_034436035.1 Anaerolineales bacterium | reverse complement strand
CCAGTGGGGGAGGAGTATTAGCCTTACATGGAAACGACGGATCTGTTTACTGGTATAATAGAAACGCTGCTGGAGACGATACATATATAGGTGTGGCCGACATTAACGCTGACGGATATCCCGAGATATATTCTGTGCGTCCAGGTTTGATCACAGCTTTAACTTATGACGGCCGTATATTTGCTTCTACTTACACTTACTATTCATGTTATGGTGGTATGAGTGTAGGGGACACGGATTTTGATGGTGTTTTTGAAGTTTATTTGGGTGAAAGAAGCGAGTCGTATCCCTCGTATCCGTCAGGTGGTAGGGGTCTTAGGGCTTTTTGGGCTGAAAACTTAACTGAGATATGGGCTCACCCCGATATCCTTTGCAGTAGTCAAGCTCCAGCTATGGCTGACGTAGATGGTGACGGAGATCTTGAAATAATTATACTTAATCAGGGAAGCGGAAATGCTGGTATTGCCGTCATTAATACTGATGGAAGTGTTAACACTTATAAGGGGATATACCGCAAGACGCTAAACCTTGGTCTTTATGCACATGATAATCCGCCGATAGCCGACGTGGACGGAGATGGCAAACTTGAACTGATAACCTGCAGAAGGACCGACGAAGGTCCAACTGAGCCTAAAATATGGGATTTGGTTGACTGGAAGCTGGATGCAACGCTTCCTTTCCCGTGCATGCATCCCCCTGGATTGGCAGACGTTGACGGAGATGGAAAATGGGAGATATTGGACTGCAATCCGCGAAACGTAACTATTTTCAAGTATAACTCTAATACCAAAAAATATGATATTATAGGAACTATACCTGTAACTAACGCTCACTCATTTTTCATAGCCCAAGACATTGACGCTGATGGCAAGCTTGAACTAGTTTTTAATGAGCATAATAGCTGGGTCAGCGTCTGGGACGTGGAGGCACCTGCACCAAAGCCATTACCTCGATCTGGAGAAAGCTTCTATAGTCAACGTAGAACAAGAGTACCCGAGTACGTGCCTCCGCCAGGACCGCAAACGCCAAAAATCACTGAAGTTTCACCCAATGACGGTGCAACCAACGTTCCGATTACACTTTCGCAGCTAAGCTTCAAATTGACAGATTACCAGTGCGACCCAATAAACTATACTGTTACAACTAATCCAAACATAGGTTCAGCCAGCGGCATAAACGTGCCTAACGGAAGAATAACTGTACCGATCAGTGGGTTAGCCCGCTCAAAAACCTACACCTGGACTGTTACAGCTACAGACGGAACCCACACAACCATAAAGACTTTCAAGTTCTCAACAACGGAGCAAGCGCCATGGTACAACGAAGAATGGCTATATCGCAAAGAAATCATAATAGACCACACGAAAGTAGCTGGCGACCAAACAAACTTCCCAGTAGTAATAGACCTAACAGACCCAAGCCTCACAACTAAAGCGCAACCTGACGGTGACGACTTCCTATTCACGGACGCAAAAGGTGTTAAACTAAGCCATGAAATAGAACTTTATGATAGCACAACGGGACACTTAGTTGTATGGGTTAAAGTACCCTACTTATCCTCAACCGTAGACACGAAAATTTACCTGTATTATGGAAATTCAAAATGTGGAAACCAACAAGACCCAACGGCAGTATGGGACACCAACAACGTGCTTGTTCTACATTTGGATGAAACTCATGAATGCAGCATGTGGGGAATGATAGCAAACGCATTGCCTCGCAATGTTGTTTTATACCATCTGATAAATGCTACAAACTCGCTGAAGAATCTAGGACAAACAAACAGAGATGGTTGGGGACTCGTCTATTACTTAAATCAAGTGCCAACAGTAACAAGAGGACCAGATCCTGCTTATACTGATCCAAATTTTGATGCTGCTGCAATTGCCATGGCAAACAGCGGCGCACAAATAGGCGTCGGCCATGTTAGGCTGCGATCCTCAGGGGGACTTCCACCATGGGGCGATCCCCATCCATTCATGCGTTATAAAGGCGGGAAATGGTGGGCTTTCGCTCACCACGGCGGCGTTTCAATATCTATCATGAAGAATTTAATCGGGCCGGCCTACCTGGCGGCAAACCCGCCAACCTACGGATCAAGTTGGGACGACCCAAACATAATTGACTCCGACCTATATGCCCTCTGGGTGCTGAAATGCATTGAAGCAAACAACTGGGATGTAACGCTCGGAATAGCTCAGGCAATAAAAGAGATGGAGGACGCAGGCGCCACAGGCAACTGGAACTTCCTGCTTACGGACGGTGTCACTTTATGGGCTTTCCGAAAAGGCGACTCGACCCACACATTATGGTACTATCGTGACGCATCATTACAATATTCAGCCATAGCTTCTGTACGCCCAGATACAAGCCAGACAGGCTGGACTGAACTTGCCAACTACAATCTTGCAATATTAACGAAGGACTCTGTAACGGTAATAGCAGACATACGCACAAAATATCCTTACCCATTACTCGTTGACTCAGAATTTAGCCTCAGCACCTCTAGCACAGATCTAAGGGCGAACAGTACCGCTCAAGACTGGTATGAAAGCCGTCAGATGAACCAAGCCTTGGTTTTCCTTGACGAATCAAATGTTGGAGGCAACACTGGTAAGAAAGTTGGCTTCGCTGCTGTAGCCAACCCGACCACGAATGATAACGCATACTTAACTCAGGAGTTCAGTACTCCACAGACAGGTATCTTCACTGTTCAATGGGACATCTACGTAGACAGCATAACTGATATTTCTGGAAATCCTGATAGAACCGGCTGGATGCTCATCGGCGACAATACCAATCCAACTAGAACAGGACCCAACTCAGATGATAATGAACGTTTCGTTTATATGGGCTTCTTCAAAGATGGGGGCGGTACTTCAGGCACGATGGATTTGGTGGCCCGTGACCGAGACGATACATGGACCGCGTTCACAACAATCGCTACTGGTTTATATCTTAAGCGATGGTACACTATAAGGGTAGTATGCAATCTCAACACGGATACATATGATGTATATGTAGACGGAGTGTACAAGGCTACTGTAACTTCGCGATATGCAAAAACCAGCGTAACCCACATAAGCTTCGCCAACTGGAACGACGGCATGGGAAGCTTCTACGTAGACAACGTTTATGCTCCGAGTCGAAACCGATACAAGCTCACAGTTAATAAAGTGGGCAACGGAGAAGTACAACTAAATCCTGGCGAATCCTCCTATCTCCCAGCAACTGTTGTTACTCTAACAGCTGTACCTGCTCCAGGCTGGATGTTCTCCGGCTGGAGCGGCGACCTGTCTGGAACAGTAAATCAAACTACAATTACAATGGATTCCAACAAAGCCTTAACAGCAACATTTACCAAACTAGGATACACACTAACAGTCGACACTGTCGGTAGCGGCAGAGTAATCAAGGATCCGGATCTCACGGCTTATCCAGAAGGCTTCGTAGTAACATTGACTGCTGTTCCATCTGCTGGCTGGAGTTTCAGCGAATGGAGCGGCGATGCCTCTGGCAACAATAACCCAATAAACATCACTATGGACAACAATAAAACTGTAATCGCTATATTCACGCAAGACCAATATACACTTTCCATAAATATCATTGGCAGCGGCCATGTAACTAAAAGCCCCAATAAACCCACCTATACCTACGGAGAAATTGTAACGTTAACTGCTGAAGCTGACCCCGGCTGGATCTTCTCCCTCTGGAGCGGTGACCTTTCAGGCTCAGAAAATCCGAAAACAATTAACATGACAAGCGACAAAATAGTCAACGCAACATTCATTCAAGGTTACACATTAACAGTTAACATCATCGGCAGCGGTTCCGTTTCTAAGGACCCTGACCGAGCAGGCTACGCGCCACGCACGGTTGTCACGCTATTGGCTACACCTGCTCAAGGATGGAGTTTTAGCGGTTGGAGCGGCGACTTAACAAGCGAAAATAACCCGGCAACAGTAATAATGGACGGCAACAAAATCATTAACGCCACATTCACGCCAGACCAGTACACGTTGACTATAAACATCGTTGGTGGAGGTTCTGTAAGTAAGAACCCTGATAAACCAACTTATACATATGGCGAGATTGTAACATTAACTGCAACCGCCAACCCTGGCTGGATATTCCAAGGCTGGGGTGGCGATCTTTCAGGCTCGGAAAATCCAAAAAACATAACCATAGACGGCGACAAAATAGTCAACGCAACATTTATTCGACTATATGTATTAGCGGTAAACATTATTGGAAGCGGCTCAGTTTCAAGGAATCCTGATCAAGCAACTTATGTAGAAGGTTCTGTAGTCACTTTAACAGCCACTCCCGCAACTGGCTGGGCCTTCTATGGCTGGAGCGGCAGCATTTCAAGCTCAGAAAACCCAGTTACTATCGTAATGGATAGTGACAAAATTGTTACTGCAAAATTCACGCCAATTCAGTACACATTAACAGTGAACGTAATTGGTAGTGGCTCAGTATCGAAGAACCCAGACAAATCAACATACAATTATGGTGAAACCGTCACATTAGCAGCTATTCCAGCTACAGGCTGGTCCTTCTTCCGTTGGAGTGGCGACCTAACTGGAACAGCAAATCCAGCCACAATCATTGTTGACGGCAACAAAGTTGTAATAGCCAACTTCGTCCAAGGCACAATATGCTTCGACTCATCAACATACGGTAACAACGGCGTACTTTATGGAGGGGTGGTCCAAGGAGTTGATGGACAGATAGACGGCGCTGTCAGCTTCGACGGATCAACAGGCTACATAGAGATTCCTCACAGCGACACACTTTCAGGCTTTACTCAAGGCCTAACCGTTAGCTTCTGGATGAAACTTGAAGACACCAGTAGGAGACAAAGAATAGTAGGCAAATATAACACAGGCACAAACCAACGAGGCTGGTTCATAGACTATAATCCCGTTGAATATCCAACCCGTCCAATCACTTTTCACGCTTCCTATGATGGAAACAATTATCGGGAGTGGTATGCCAACTTTGTTCCAGCAGCCGGAGTATGGTATTATGTAACAGTGGTTTGGGAACCAAACACGATTCCGAAATTCTACATTAATGGCGTACAAGTTCCAACCGTTGGAACAAACACCATTTCTTCAATTTATAACAATGTAGGCATCCCGCTTCATATTGCAAGATGCGTCTACAATAACGCCAGGTACTTTAAGGGCTCACTGGATGAAATACGCATCTCCAACATTGCCCGCTCAGCAGGCTACATATTAACATGCTACAACAACCAGTTCAATCCGTCAGCATTCTACTCCGTAGGACCAGAAGAAGCCTTGCCGTCTGCACCATTAGTGTCGGATCCAAACCCAGCTGCAGGAGCAACAAATGTTCCCTTAACGCTTAGCGAACTAAGCTTCACACTAAAGGACTACCAGAACGATTTGATGAGTTATGAAGTCACAACAACGCCATATATTGGCGGAGGAAGCGCCACCGGCGTAGGAAACGGAAGATACTCAGTGCCAGTAAGCAATCTTCAACCCCTAACAACCTATATATGGCATATCCACGTAACAGACGGAACACATGAAACAGACGTATCGTACACCTTCACAACAATACCAAGATATCTTGCAGATCCAGAGTTCAGCGATAGTGCCAACGACACAGATTTAAGGGCTAACACCCTTGGTGTGCAAGACTGGTACGAAAGCAGAGGAGCTTTTCCAAGCGGCGCAGACCCAACTCTACTCACCCTTGACACAAGCGATGTGGGAGGAAACACGGGCAAAAAGGCAGCCCTCAAAAACAAGGTAGGCACCGCCACAAACGCCTATCTCACACAAGAATTTCCATCCCCAATGACAAACACATTCGACATATCCTTCGACATATACATTGACAGAATTGATGACGTTGGAAGCTACGACCGCACTGGAAACATATACATTGGAGACGATCGTGATAGTAACAACTGTCCAACAGGCACAAGCAACGAACGCTTCGTATGCCTAGCCTTCTACGACCCAACACCAGGAACAACGGGCAACGACATAATTCTCAAAGCCCGAACTCTATATAGCCAATCTTGGAGCACCACATCCTCATGGCTGACGGTGGCTGAAGGCCTAAGCTACAAAACATGGTACACTATAAAACTCGTTATTAGACCCGCGTCAGGCAACTATGACGTTTACGTCAACGGTGTCTACAAGGGCACATTCAATAAATACGATGGCTACACACCAACCTCAGTCAGCTACATAAGCTTCGCAGCAGACAGCGATGCCCGAGGAGCATTCTACGTTGACAACGTATTCTCGCCAGCGATTGAAAGGTACAGGCTAACAGTAAACACAATTGGCAGCGGAACAGTAACAAAGACTCCAGGCGAATCAACATACGCCCCCGGCACTTTAGTAACTTTACAGGCTAATCCAGCTTCCGGATGGTATTTTGACTCATGGAGCGGCGACGCTTCTGGCAACGCAAACCCAACAACAATCAAAATGGACAGCGACAAAACAGTTACTGCCAAATTCACTCAAAGCTACACATTAACCGTTAACATTGTCGGCAGCGGAACAGTAACAAAGAACCCAGACCAAACAAGCTACATACCCGGCACCGTCGTAACATTAACCGCCACACCGGCTCAAGGCTGGTCTTTCAGCGGATGGAGCGGAGACCTGACAGGCAACGAAAACCCAGCCACAATAACCATGAACAGCAGCAAAGTTATTACTGCAACCTTCATACAGGCGCAGTACACCTTAACAGTTAATGTCGTCGGCAGCGGCTTGGTCGCAAAGTATCCTGATCAGCCAACTTACTCCGAAGGCACAGTTGTAACTTTAACAGCTATTCCCACGCTCGGCTGGAGTTTCAGCGGCTGGAGCGGCGATGTAAATGGAAATGCAAACCCAACTACAATAACGATGACCGGCAACAAAATTGTGACTGCAACATTCACTCAAGACCAGTACACCCTAACAGTAAATGTAAGCCCTGAAGGCGCCGGCTCAGTAACGAAGACGCCTGATAATCCGACATACACTTATGGCACAGTAGTCCGGTTGGAGGCAATTCCGGAACCTGGCTACGCGTTTTCTCACTGGACAGGCGATATTTACAGCAACCAGAACCCTGAATATATCAATATGACAGGAAACAAAGTTGTCACCGCAGTCTTTGTATGGACCCAAACAAACTGGTGGAACCCAGAATGGAAATACCGCCGAATAATAACAATAGATCACACAAAAGTAGGCGGAGAACTAACAGACTTTCCAGTACTAATCGAAATAACTGACAGCAGCCTCGCTGGGAAAGCACAGCCAGACGGCGACGACTTCGTGTTCATAGATGCAAACAACATGAAACTAGACCACCAAATAGAGTATTACAACAGCGCAACAGGACACCTAATCGCCTGGGTTAAAGTACCCTACCTATCACCAACAATGGACACAGTCTTATACATGTACTATGGAAATCTAAACTGTGGAAACCAACAGAACCCAACAGGCGTATGGGAC
>DAOTVW010000356.1:0-1910 GCA_034436035.1 Anaerolineales bacterium | reverse complement strand
GTTGTCCGTAGAATGGACTGCATAGATAACCCCACCCGATTCATAACAGACCCATAACTCATCCGTGCCCTGAATATGCAATAGTTTTCTACCATTATTAGCAAATGTCGCCACAGGGGAACTGCTGACCAAAGATTTGTTGAAATCTGGTCTATAGATGTATATTCCTTTTTCAGTAGCAGCAAAAGTTGTATCAGCATACCCCGGGTCAATTATGAGGTCATAAGGAACCATATGCTCAAGATTATTACTAACTTCAAACCATTTAGCCGCACCATCTACAGACAGATAAGCACGTCCCTCTAATGAAGTTGGATACCAAACTCCTATGTAAAGTATCGTAGGTTCCTCAGGGTCAATTACCAATGAACGAATTTCTGGCAGCACCTCTGGTGGTTCAGCACCAAGCCCTTTATTCTTAGGCACCCATTTGTCACCCCTATTAATACTTTTGTAAACCCCACTATGAGTCCCCGCATAGATGATTGATGTGTTTACAGGATCTACTCCCATCACTTCAATGACTGTGTTCAGTAGCCCATTACTTCTCTCTTCCCAATTTGCACCCGCATTTGTGCTCCAATAAACCTTTCCATTATCACTGCCAACATAAAGAGTCTCTGGATATACGGGATCATTTACTACTGAAAACAATCTCGGCTCAGGTGTAGCAACCGAAAATAATTCCCAGTTTCCTCCATTGTTAGTGCTTCGCGCTACCGGTCTTGGATCCCCTAAACCAAAAACAGCATAGATGGTATCGGGCCTCACCGGGTCAATTGAAAGTTTTATACGCGTTGGATTGAATGGAGGCGTGTAAGTAGTATACCAAGAATTGCCATAGTTTTCACTTTTATATATATAATTTTGCTGTGCTGCCGTTTCAATAGCCAAGAAAACATAATTAGGATGTTGCGGATTTACTACAATATCATAGGCAGCCCACAATTCTGATTTCAGTAATGTTGTCCAATTATTGCCATAATCAAAACTCCGATGCACTGAACCACTGCTCAAAGTATAAATCACTTCAGGAAACTTTGAAGTTAATGCCTGACCTCCGGTAATCCGCATACCTTTTGTTCGTTCCTCCCAATAATTATACTCACGGTAATATTTATATATTGCCAAATCACTGCCCGCCCACATCTTTGTCCCATCTTGCGGATTAATTATCATTGTAAGAATAGTATCAGCAATTATACCGTTGCTCATCATCAACCAATTGTTGCCATAATTCGTTGACCGGGCTACACCGTGTTCACCAGCCATGTAAACAATAGCGGGGCTGAATGGGTCTATTGCAATATCAAAAATCAACATAATATATGCATTGCCTAACCAGGTCCAGTTATCGCCATAGTCTTCACTGCGATAAATTTTGTCAAAATCTGCGGCACATGCATAAACATACTTGGGGTCAGATTTTGAAATCGCCACTGCCCTTGAATCATGGGCGAGTTTCCATAACCAGGAATTTCCCCCATTAGTAGAGAGATATACTCCACCAGTGCCATTTCCGGGGTCACCAACCGATGCCAAAATCCGTGAAGAATTAGGAAATACAGCAATATCATATATTGAACCGCCTTGCACCGGGGAAGATAAAGAAAACCAATTCACACCTCCATTAGTAGTTTTGAAGAGTGATGGTTGATTCTCAGCACCTGCACACCCCAGATACACCACATTCGGATTATTCGGGTCCATTGCAAAGCATAAGGGACTGGTGTTAGTAATTCCATAACTCTTTGGCTCCCAGGTCTGACCACCATCTTCAGACTTCCAGACTGGCACATCACCGCATTTGCCGATATAAACCGTCCATGCTTCATTTGGATCCGTAATCACACAGGTGGGATTAGTAACATACTGATTTACTATCGAATCCCAATACTCTCCTTCATTCA
>DAOTVW010000355.1:0-2009 GCA_034436035.1 Anaerolineales bacterium | reverse complement strand
CTGCTGACAAGACGCATAAGTTGTATAAGTCAGTGAATGAAGGGGAATTATGGCAAGTGCCCACTCAAGAGGAACAGGTAGATAATCCCACCTGTGTTATCACGGATGTCAACAATGCCCAGGTTGTCTATATTGGCAAGAATAGTGATGTGCCCGTCTGGAAGTCAACCAATGGTGGCGAGACCTGGGAGCCAAAGAGTTATGGAATTACCAATACCCATCCCTTATGTTTTGCAATGGATCCGAGTAATCCGAATGTGGTGTATCTAGGGTGTGAAGGAGCTGGGAATCAACCGTCACTCTTCAAAACTACTAATGGAGGTGTGAATTGGAGTGGGTGTGGTAATTTTCCTACAAACATACCGGTCTTTGATATATGTATTAAATCGGATGAACCCAATATTCTTTATGTGGCTACCAATATTGGGACATATAAGAGTACCAACTACGGCTCAAATTGGATTCAGTTAAATTCACCCCCAAATAGTTCCTTTATACAGGCGATAACTCTTAATGTCGATTTGCAACCGCCCACTCTGTTTGTAGCTAATACTAACCTACAATCAGGTGCATGGATTTATTATACTAAAGATGATGGTGCGCATTGGTATTTAGCGCTTACACTGTATGGAGAAGATATAGAACCATCTGGGATTGCAGTAGAGGAAAATTCCTCAGGCCAGATAATGTATGCTACCTTCTCCCCCATCGGTTTTTATAAAAGCACAAATGGTGGGGTTGATTGGTTTCCCGCGGAGAATGGTCTTGTTGATAAAACATTGAAGTGTTTAATGTGCCATCCGTCTGGGAATGGGATTATATATACAGGTGGTGAGTTTGCAGTTTATAGAAGCAATAACTATGGAGAGGCATGGACTGAGAAAACAAAAGGAATGGCTTTAGCTGATATGAGGAAAATTTCTGTCAAAGAAAATAACTTCTACGGAATAATTTTTCACCGTTCTGGAGATGATGGCGTGGTTAGTTATAACTGTGGAATTGACATCTGGAAATTTATTTATCATAACCCCGGTTGGTATGGTACAGATATTGAGATCGCCACAACGAATAATAATATCATTTATGAAGCGATATTTAGTGATTTTGGCGACTATGGGTATGTTGTTAAAAGCACTAACGGAGGGATGTCTTGGGATCTCGTATTGGCAGCGGGTAATTACGGCATATCTGATTTAGATGCGAGTGAAACAAATGCGGATATTGTTTATGCCTCCAGCTATGTGTGGGGTGGTCTTTCACCGCTAAGAGTCTATCGTACGACTAATGGTGGAAACAGTTGGGATTATTATCAATTTTCATATGAAAAGGGAGACCTAAATGCAGTAGCAGCGCAGGCTGATAATGATGCAGTTGTCTACACTGGTGGTTGGTGGCGTAGTCTCGATGAAAGTAATCAAGGGCCTGTATTGGAAAAAAGCACAGACGGTGGTGTGAATTGGTTTGCTCAAGATGGTGGTCTAAAGGGGAGAATTCGCGTTCTTTCTGTAGACCCTATTAATATTGAAATAATATATGCTGGTGGCGATTCTGGTGTTTATAAAAGTGCTAATGGTGCTGAATTATGGGTGAAAAAAAGTTTAGGATTATCTGAATACTGCGCAACAGATATTGAGGTAGACCCAGAAGAACCCGCGATTGTTTATACATTAGCACAAGTAGATGGTGCATCAACAACGAATAAACTTTATTGCACAGTTGATGGTGCCGCAAAATGGTTTCAGTTTACTTTACCACCTGGGCAGAATCCACCGAGTTATATAAATGATATCACCATTGACAATTCGCAGCCTGATAGAGTCTATGCAGGAACACCCAATGGTGTATACATCTTCAAACCCGAGTTCATAAACAAACACCTCACCAGCAGTTCCCCTGTGGCGACATTTGCTAATAATGGTAGAAAACTATTGCATATTCAGGGCACGGATGAGTTATGGGTCTGTTATGAATCGGGTGGGGTTATCTATGCAGTCCATTCTACGGACAAC
>DAOTVW010000354.1:0-5987 GCA_034436035.1 Anaerolineales bacterium | reverse complement strand
TAATCAAGGGAGACTTAAAATCATCTATTTCTTGCTCTAACCAGCGAAAGAATGTTCGCAGGGTTCTAAAGTAGGCGTGGCGACCGCCTTTGTTATGACCTGTTTCTTCCAGCCAAACAAAGAATCGCCTTAAATGTTCGGTATCAATTTGGGAAATGTACCTGACTTGCTGGGCTTCGCAAAAGGAAAAGAAGAGGGAAAGTTTTTTGCGATAGAAGGTTTGTGTACCCTCCGAAAGCCCCCTGATTTTACAATCGGTAAGAAAAGTTTGCCCCCATTGCTCGATGTAAAATTCGAGAATCCCTTGCCCCTCTTTTGGCAAAACAGTTTGTTTCATGGTGTATCTCCTCCAATTTACCCGATATATACGGGATATCATGAGGTGATACGCCAGATGTGGCGAGGGTGAGACTTGAACTCACAACCAAGGGCTTATGAGTCCCCTGCTCCACCGTTGAGCTACCTCGCCAATCATTCAGCGGCAAAATATTACTACGAGCGTCCCATTTTGTCAACCGACTTCCCACTTTTTCCCTTTTACACAATTAATTCATGAATCGCTCGAACAGCTTTTTCCTCATCCTGCCGGTCGATTACTAAGCTGATCGAGACCTCTGAGGACCCTTGGGCAATGGCAATGACATTGATTCCATTCGATCCGAGTTTGCTGAATATTCTCCCTGCAACACCAGGAGTATTGCGCATCCCTGACCCAACGATGGTGAGAATCACCACCTCTTCCGTTGCCCAAATGCGATCAATGTCTTTTGTCTGTAATTCACGGTTAAACACATCGTTCAAACCTTTTAATACGAGAGAGATTGATTTTAATGGCACAGCAAAACAAATTGATTGCTCGGAAGAAGCTTGTGTAATTAAGGGAACGCTTGTCCCAGTAGAAGCCACAGCGCCAAATGCACGGGCAGCTACACCAGGCACCCCAAGCATTCCGCGCCCCTCAATTGTGATTAAGGATTGTCCGCGTATCGATGTGACCGCTTTGATATCTCCGTTCGTTATCCGTGATTGATCGCTAATTAATACCGTGCCAGGATGTTTTGGATTAAAGGTATTCTTTACTTTTATGGCAATATCCGCATCAATGAGTGGCTGCATCGTCTTGGGATGGACAACTTTTGCGCCATAATAAGCCAGCTCACCGATTTCGCGAAAGGTTAAACTCTCGATAGTTTTTGCATTTGGTACCACCCTTGGATCGGCAGTCATTACGCCATCCACATCTGTCCAAATCCAAACTTCTTGTGCGTTCAATCCTGCACCTAATATTGCAGCAGTATAATCACTACCACCTCGTCCTAAAGTTGTGGTTACCCCATCTTCGGTTGCAGCAATGAAACCGGTCACAACCGGGACTACTCCAGAATTAAGCAAAGGAATTAACGTTTGTTGAAGTCTTTGCGCTGTCTTTTCGAAATCTGGATGAGCGCTCTGGAATACTGCATCCGTCACAATGATTTTTGTTGCATCAACAGATTGCGCCTGTATCTGATGGGTATTGAGTACCTCAGCAAAGATACGTACGCATAACATTTCACCAATTCCCCCGATTGCGTCCAAGACGCGGGGAGTAGCTTCGCCAATGATATCAATTGCTCTACAATACTCTGTAAAGGTACTAATCAGTTGATCGATTTGCTGTTTTACAACAAATTGGCGTTCAGGGTTACTGATAAGTTGGTGAAGTGTGTCATAATGTCGGGTTGTCAAGGATGCTGCTGTTTGTAACACGAGATCAAAACGGTGATTTTTTGCCATTTCTGTTGATTGCAGCAACTGGTCTGTTACGCCAGCCATTGCCGAAAGGACAACAACTGGTTTCCAACCATCAGCAATAGACTCTTCAACGATGTCCTTAACTTTTAACATTGCATCCGCGCTACCTACGGACGTCCCTCCAAATTTCATGACGAGGATCGGTTTCGGTTCCATATCTCATTCTCCAACGAGCCCATTGATATTTTCCAGCAGCTTGTTCGAAAAAGCTTCTAAAATATCGTAATAGGGCTTGATACTGGGAATATAATGTCTTTCATTGGCGCCATGCGGGTCGAGACCGCTCTGACCCCAGACTACACCCTGTCCTTGCGGCGCAAAGCGAGCGCTCGTGCCTGGTAGCTTTTTCCCAATTCGCGCTGGCTCTTTGGCTACTTCTGCGTAAGAATCCAATAAAATTTGCAAGTATGGATTGTCCGGATCACACCGAATTCCCTTCTCATTAACTTTGATATTCAACTCTAATTCATTTTGATTACAGAGTTCATGTAGCTCTTGAAATAAGCTATCAACATCCTCATCCGGGATAGGCCGAACTTCAACGCCTAATATGCCGTATTCAGGAGTGATGTTGTAGACACTTTCCTCACCAATTTTGACAAACGGAAAAGTATATTGGGAATTCCAACGATCAGGGCTAGATAGTTTCAATCTATTTTCAAATAAGGTGATTAATAGTTCCCGAAACGACAGTAGCTTATTGGTTACGTCCACCTTTTTTACCGCTCCTACCGATGTCTGGCTGGAATGGGCGCGTGTTCCCCTGGCAATAATATCAAAACGAATGATCCCGCGGTTTTCAGTGCAAATTTCACCAAAATAATCTTTACCTGATTCGCCGGTTCTTTCTCCCGCAATGAACAGTTTCGGTAGAACTCGACCTTCTATTTCCATTTGCTCAAACACATGCCGGGTGCCAACTGGTTCAAATTCACCGTTTTCCTCATTACCAATCAACAATAAATTCAATGGTGGATAAGGTTCACCTTTCATGAGTCGATCTTTGAACCACACAAGATAGGTGGCAACCACCGTTTTCATATCTGCTGATCCGCGTCCAACCAGGTAATCCCCATCCAGACGAGGCTGAAATTGAGAGTCATCTGGTATTGGTTCTACAACGTCAAAATGGCCATTGAGCATAACTGATGAATATAGCTGCCCCGGGAATCCAATCAATAATGCAGGATATTTCTGTTTATTGAAATATCGAATTTCTAAACCGCTCCTCTCTGCATAATCACTAATAAAGGAAGCAGCTGAAGCAACCTCATCGAGCCGTTCGTTCGGGCAAGCGGTAACGGATGGTATACGAATAAGTTGTATAGCAAGGTCAACGATTTCACTCGTTTTATCTGTGTAGACTTTAAGCGGGATAGCAGTCCGAGTTGGTTTGAATGAAATTGGTGCATCACTATATTGACGAAATTCATCGCGCGCCCGTTGCAGGATGCTTTGTAATTTTTGTGTTTCAAGACCTAATTGATTCAACTCGCTCTGAATCCGTTGGATATCACTTTTAACCATATCTTCTCGTTCTTGTGCCAGTTGTTGTAAATAGGAGAGCGGTATTTCATCCACTTCACCTAAATCCTGGTATACCCGTTGACGAATTTTTTCCGATGTATTAGGCGCACCTTTTGCCATTTCAATTAATGGTTCTAATTGTTTATCTAAACCCAAACCCTGAGCCAATGGTTGGACTTGATCCAGACACCATTTTAAGAATTCTCGCAATAAAATTGGTTTAGCCGTTAATGGGTTTTCGATTTCAGCGTCCAACCCTTTCCAGGCTGCTTTTTCTTCGTTCTTTCTCGCCCGTTCGATATCCTCATTGTCATAACGGAAACTTACCGCAAAATCTGGATCCGCATAAAATCTTAATAACAGCAAATACTTGAAAGTTAAATTAGCGATATCGGTATCTAAATCATGCCCACCTTCATCCGTACGGATCTCGACACGCGCCATGGGTAAATTAATGCGCGCAAATAAATTTTGCATTTCAATTTGGCGTGCCATCTCTTCGGCTTGATTTTCTTTACTTGCAGTATACAAACCGCGCGCATAGAGTTGGTGAAGTTGATCGCTGGTGATACTGATCAATCTCTCAACCGGCTCCGCAAATGAACGCGCCCGCACCGGCGTCCAGTTATTATTGCCAAACCGAATCCCTTTTTGCACTAATTCATAGGAGATCCGTAAATAATCTTGATGAGATCGATATAACCCTGGCACATCCAATAAAATCGGGTTGGGAAATGTCAAGTTACGAACGGAATTCGCTTTGGATAACACAATCACCTGTTTCCCATTGCGATATTGACTGATAAAAGGAGTCGATGCTGTGGTTGCGATGAATAGCGCCGCAAATGCGCGCATCAATCGGGTTGCCCGAATATAAACATAATTTTTATATTCATCTAAATATTGGAATGGTTGACTGATGTGGCGTTGTAAATCTTGATCTTGATGAACAAAATCCCATGAGAGCAATGGCTCTGGTAATGATAGATTAGTATGAATACCAGCCGTGGCTAAGGCGGCTCCATACATATCTACACATCGTTCGAGATAACGCCGTTTTGCCAGATTCCATGAGCCGGGTATCAATTCCTTCCCAAATTGGGGTTGGAAGAGCAAATTTCCATGCAGGTAATAAAATCGTTCACCAAACTTTTCGCTGGCGCGATGTAGTGTATTGATCAAGATTGCTTCTAAAACACGTGATTCATACACCGCGCCAACCAGATTGTAGTAAGGCCGAGTTGCCCATTCAATCATCCAATGGTAAACTTCTAACTGACTATACTGACGAAAAGCGGGAGAGAGTACTTCATCGCGTATAAAATCTACAAAGGAAACTCGATTTGGACCCGATCCAACGGTTAATAAGGGCCAAAAGTTCGAATCAAGCATATTCCATTCCAACTCAAAACCACTCAATCCCCCTTGTGGGTTGGATTGTAATGCTACTTCCACAGCATGGTTGAACCGATCGATGAATTGGGAAGGTTGAAATTCGCTCATGCTTCCTCCAGGCTTGCTAAACCTTCCACAAGTCTTTCTAATGCCCCTAATGTTCTATCCACCGGTGTTGCATACGAGAACCGAATCCATTCACCACCATAAGCGGAGAAGAAAGCTCCTGGCACAATTGCTAGTCCAAATTCCTCGGCAAAATATTGTCCCATTGGTTCGGTATCGCTCCACCCTTTGCTTTTGAGCCATTTTCCAACGTGAATAAACGCGTAATATCCTTTACCAAGAATATAAGTGAAATGATGTTCGTCAAGGAATTTTTTCAGAGCAATACGGCTTTTATTTGTTGGTTCTACAATTGGACGAGTGGCTTTATCATATCCCATCTTATATGCAGCCATGGCAACTGCCAAGGAAAAGAATGACGGCATCACACTATGCGAAGCCCGGGAAATGATAAATTTTGCCACTTCATCCGGCGCTATCAGGTGGCAATTGCGAATATTCGAAGCACCCAAGCTTTTGGTAATCCCATCCAGAAAAATCAATCTTTTTTGTTCTTCTTTTGTAAAATTCGGTAAAAAGGTATTGAGATCCATGGGTTTTTCATCGGTGACGTAATGATACATCCAGTCAAATAAGACAAATGCCACCCCGCGTTCTAAAGCCTTTTTAGCTAATGCAACTTGGCGATCGACCGACAAGGTTAAACCAGTAGGGTTATCTGGATTAGTGATGATGAGCCCGGCAATTTTTCGGTAATGCTTTTCTGCAAAGCGGACACATTCCGCGATGCTTTCTTCGGTATAAGCCCAGCCCTCCTCAGCTTTTCCTGGCGCATAAAGTACATTTGCCCCAATACCATAGGGACCCCAGTTATACGAGATCCATGGTACCCTGGATACAATAATTACATCCCCTTCACGCCCATACCCTAAACCAAGCATTGCTTGATATGCTTTTACCAGTGCGTCGCGACCACCGGCTGTGCCTATTACATTAGCAGGCGTAATACCCAAAGATGAGTCTAAATGCCAATAATCTTCGATTACCGATTTTCGGTATGCATCTGTTCCATATGGCATGTCGTAGGCTGTACCATGCTCAATTTGCATGCTCGCAGCTTGTTCGAGTATCTCTGGTAAAACACCCGGTAAGCTGGCACCTCCATCTCCTTGCGAGGCATCATATATTGGACTATTGGGATATTT
>DAOTVW010000353.1:0-5361 GCA_034436035.1 Anaerolineales bacterium | reverse complement strand
TTGAGCGCAGCCTGCACCGCCTGGATCTGGCGGATGACATCGATGCAGTAAGCATCCTCCTCGAGCATACGCCTCACCCCGCGGACATGCCCTTCCACGCTTTGCAACCTTTTCACCGCCTCTGGGTATTTCATGATTCAGAACATACCTTTCCGCTCTATGGCCCCCCCCATGGGGGAGGGGATACTTGTATAATAACCATAATGATCAATTTTGTCAAGTAATTACTTTAAGGCATTAATGATTTAAAACGACAGGTAAAGTATATTATTATAATAACTGATATGTATGAACACTCTTCTCTCATGATTTCAAGGTAAAATAATGTTATTGTTTGAAATTTTTAATACGTATTATCCATATTAAATATCTACAGGAGGATTATGCTCACGGAGACTCGAGATCCCCTGGTTGAGGTCTGGAAGAGTTTCATCGAAACGCATAAAATACCTGAGACTCTCGACCTGAGGATAGTTGCCTCCTGGGAACGCTGTTGGTCGCGTTTAAATCCATATCAACGACCACGTTTTAACCGCCTTACTTCTGATAATCTACTTGCAACGCAGATATCAAATTTGGACTTAGTCTCTATAGCTCAACCTATTATGGAAGATATCTATCAATATATAGAAGGATCTTCCAGCGCGATTGGTCTTGCGAATAGCACAGGATATTTAATCAATTTAATTGGTGACCAGGACATGCTACACCGATTGGAAACGATAGGAATTACAACCGGTACGCTCCTGTCTGAAGAGCATGTGGGCACAAATGCAATCCATCTTTCTATGTTAGAAAGAATTCCAATGAGAGTGAAAGGTGCAGAGCATTTCCTTAAAGCCTTTCATACTTTATCAGAAGCCTCGGCTCCCATCTTCGATATCACTGGCAAACCTCTGGGAAGCATTTCGGTTATAAATCGGGCTTTCCATCAAGGACCACACAGCTTGGGTCTGGTAGTAGCAGGTGCACGCGCAATAGAAGGCCAGCTGAAATCGAACTTGCTACTCGAAGAACAAAACAAACAATTGGGTGAATTGAACGCTATTCTCGGAGCGATAAACGATGGCATCTTATTGTGGAATGAAAGTAATGTACTCATGCATATCAACGCAGCCGCCGCCAAAATCCTGGGACAACCCGCTAGAGTTCTCTTAGGGAGACAAATCAAAGGAATTATTGAATTCCCCGCATTTGTCGAGGAAGCTATCCTTGAGAAACTACCTCTGACTAATGTAGAGGCCAGTATCAAATTGGGAGATAATCTGATTAGCTGTATTCTAACTTTGCGTTTCATTAAAACGAAGAGGGATGAACAACCTTCCACTCTAATAACGATACGCCAGGATAAAGAAGTTCGTCAGTTAGTCCAGCAGCAATCTGGGTTCCTGGCTACTTCCAGTTTCGCAGACATCGTCTCTGATTCGATGGAGATGCATCACATTATCCGCACAGCACATATTGCTGCTTCTGCTCGTGCATGTGTTTTAATTCGTGGTGAAAGCGGCACCGGGAAAAAAGTGCTAGCTAGTTCCATACATAACGCTGGGCCACGAAAGGATGGTCCTTTTGTCGTCTTTGCCTGTTCTACGATCCCCAACGAATTAATTGTGAGCGAACTCTTAGGGTACGAGGAGAACAATCCGCATAAACATCCAAACGGACGACCAGGAAAATTCGAACTGGCGAATGGCGGTACAATATTTTTCCAGGATGTACATGCCTTACCACTGGAGGCTCAATCGGTACTGCTGAATGTGATAGATCTTGGTTTTGTGCAACGATTGGGAGGTGATCATCCCATACATTTAGATGTCCGTATCATAGCCGCCACTTCCGAGAACCTTGAACATCTGGTATCTAAGGGAAGATTTCGTGCTGATCTCTATTATCGTTTACGTGGTTTTGATATCAATGTCCCTCCTCTGCGTGAGCGTAAAAGGGATCTCCCTATCTTAGTTGAGCGGATACTGGATCGTTATTCTCGTAATTTAGATCGAACTCTTCACCTTGCACCAGGGGTCATTGAGTTGCTCAAAAAATATCCTTGGCCTGGGAATATACCCGAGTTGGAGGCCATCCTGGAATTGGCTGCCATTCAAACAGGACCAAGCGGTGAGATCGAAAGCGTACACCTCCCCGAAGCGATTCGACAACCGTTTCTAATCAATATGGCCGACGCCGGCCAGGGGGTTCCCTCCTCACTCTTAGATTTGGAGCGAGAAGCACTCTTGCAAACTGCTCGTTTATGTAAAGGAAATATGTCCAAAATGGCAAAGATATTGGGCATAAGTCGCTCAACAGTATGGCGGAAGCTCAAACGATTTCGGATCCCCGTTGATCAATATCGTTTGGATTAATATCAATAAATTTTTCATATATTGTTTCAAAATAAAACAGATAATTTCAGTATATGTTCCAAATTGATAAATAATATCACCATTTAATTGACACTGTTCTAATAACCTCTATCATAAATAAAGATCAACTTTTTAATTTGAAAACGGTTTGGTTCTCCGGGAAAGGAGGTAGATGGAAAGAATAATGATTCTTTTCAATCATTATGTTCAATTCCATACTATTTTTTCTTTTTCCAAAAGGAGGATCATACAATGAAAAGCAGAGGTTTGTTTGGCGAATTAGTCGCCGAATTTTTTGGCACGTTCATCCTAATCTTGCTGGGTGACGGCGTTGTGGCCGAGGTGGGGCTGGCTCCTCGTCTAGCCTCTCAGGCCTACAACTGGAACACGATAACCATCGGATGGGCCTTCGCGGTGGTCGTGGCCGTCTATGTCGCAGGCGGGGTTTCAGGCGCTCATATCAACCCGGCTGTGACCATCGCGTTAGCCGTCAAAAGGGGTTTCCCTTGGGCCAAGGTAGTCCCTTATATAATCGCTCAAATAGCAGGTGCCTTCGTAGGTGCTCTGGGCGTCTACTTGGTCTACCATGATGGTCTTGTCAATGCAGGCATGCCAAATGTTTGGTGCACCGGTCCAGGATCCGTCTTTGGCCAGGCATTCTGGGGCGGTACCGCCAGCGGAGGTGCGGTAGGTCAATATTCCCTGCTCAACGCCTCACTAGCAGAGTTCTTCGGCACCATGGTTCTGCTTTGGGGTGTTTTGGCGAGCGGAGACCAAAAGAACATGGGCCTCTCCTTCAATCTTGGTCCCTTCCTGGTTGGTGGTACTGTACTAGCGGTCGGTTTGTCCTTGGGCGGGCCGAGTGGATATGCTATCAACCCCGCACGCGATCTGGGTCCGCGTCTTTTCGGTACCCTGGCAGGTACGCCAAACCTCTTCAATGGCATCTACTGGCTAGTGCCACCTGTAATTGTGACCATCATTGGTGGTACGATTGGTGCGATTCTTTATGATTGGTTCATTTCGCCATTCCTGCCGGCGAAAGAAGCACCTTCACAAGCTGCTACACCTGCCACCGTATCTAATGTTTCCCAAAAGTGACCCGCCTCATACCAAGGAGGTGGTATTATGAAGAAATTGATCAATGATCCGGAGAATGTGGTCAAGGAAGAGCTAGAGGGGATTGCCTTAGCCCATCCGCAACTTGTTAAGGTGCATTTCAACCCTAATTACATCGTCCGCGCTGATGCCCCTGTTCAAGGAAAAGTTGCGGTACTATCTGGCGGCGGATCCGGACACGAGCCAATGCACGGCGGGTATGTTGGCATGGGCATGTTGGATGCCGCCTGTCCCGGCGCCGTCTTCACCTCACCCACCCCCGACCAAATGCTGGAAGCTACCAAATCGATCAATGGCGGCGCCGGTGTGCTACACATCGTCAAGAACTACACCGGAGATATCATGAACTTCGAAATGGCCGCAGACTTAGCCCGTGCAGAGGGCATCCAAGTCGAAAGCGTCATCATTGATGATGACGTAGCGGTTCAAAATAGCCTCTATACCGCCGGACGGCGCGGGGTCGGTAGTACTGTGTTGGCCGAGAAATTGTGTGGGGCTGCCGCCGAGGAACGCCGCTCCCTTCAGCAAGTAGCTGACGTGTGTCGCAAAGTGAAGGATCGCGGACGAAGTATGGGCATGGCACTCACCTCTTGCACTGTCCCCCATGTCGGTAAACCGACATTTGACTTGCCGGAGGATGAGATCGAGATTGGCATCGGTATTCATGGTGAACCAGGGCGCACGCGCATGAAGCTAAAACCGGCCGATGAAATCGTCGAAATGCTCATCGAGCCAGTGATCAATGATTTGCCATTCAAACAAGGTGATGAGGTGTTGCTATTCGTTAATAGTATGGGTGGCACTCCTCTCATCGAACTCTACATTGCTTACCGCAAAGCCCACCAAATCGCGGAGCAGCATGGTTTGAAGGTAGTGCGCAATCTAATTGGACCTTACATTACCAGCCTCGAGATGGCGGGAATCTCGATCACCTTGCTAAAAATGGACGAAGATATGCTCAAGTTATGGGACGCGCCGGTTAAAACCGCCGGCTTGCGATGGGGTGCATAACCCTTTTTCCCTTGAAAATCGATTTATCGGATACCGACGGTTGAGGGAGCAAATCATGCCTATTTCCCGTGACCAAACATTGGAGTGGATAAAAGCCTGCGCTTCTGTGCTGTCTGAGAATAAAGATTTTCTTACTCAGCTTGATGCCGCCATTGGCGATGCGGATCACGGAGCAAACATGGACCGCGGTTTCCGAGCTGTGATGAATAAAATGTCCGATTTGGCTGATAAGGACATCGGGACGATTTTCAAGACGGTGGGTATGACGCTCCTTTCCACAGTTGGCGGCGCAGGTGGACCACTGTATGGAACCTTTTTCCTTCAAATTGGAATGAAGACTACCGGTAAGATGGAACTTACCTTGGAAGATTTGGTGGCAGCACTTGACGCTGCAGTGAATGGGGTAATCATGCGTGGTAAAGCCGAGCCTGGCGATAAGACTATGGTTGATGCCTTGCTCCCCGCCTTTGAAGCTCTCAAAAAGGCCGCAGAAAATCACTCAGCAATAGGTGCAGCGCTAGCGATATCCGCCCAAGCAGCCAAGGATGGCATGCAAGCCACTATCCCCATGCTGGCGCGTAAAGGTCGTGCAAGCTACCTTGGCGAGCGTAGTATCGGCCACCAGGATCCAGGTGCAACTTCATCTTACTTAATCATCAACGCTGCCGCTGAAGTGTGGAAGGACACGTAGGCCCAACATATTTTCAAGTCAATGGAGGCTAGCTATGGCCAAGTACTCAGCTGCAATTGATCAAGGTACGACCAGCACCCGCTTCATGGTCTTCGACCATAGCGGAAAGGTCGTCGCCGTCGAGCAAAAAGAGCATGAACAGATCTATCCTCAGCCCGGCTGGGTTGAACACGATCCAAT
>DAOTVW010000352.1:0-2622 GCA_034436035.1 Anaerolineales bacterium | reverse complement strand
CTAGAAAGGGAAGGCAGTATGCGTCATCATACGGGTTCTGTGGAGGTCATCACCGGTTCGATGTTCTGTGGCAAGACGGACGAGCTGATCCGCCGTTTGCGGAGGGCGACCATTGCGCGTCAGAAGGTGCAAGTCTTCAAACCGTCTATTGATAACCGTTATGCGGTCGAAAAGGTCACTTCACATGCGGGGACGGAGTTCGAGGCAAAGCCGATCGAAAACGCTCGCCAAATTTTAGAAAATTTAGACAAGGATGCGACGGTGGTGGCAATTGATGAGGCGCAATTTTTTGACAATGAAATCATCCCGATTGTGCAGCAGTTAGCCGATAAGGGGTTGCGGGTGATTATCGCAGGGTTGGATACTGATTTCCGCGGTGAGCCCTTTGGTCCCATGCCGGTGTTGATGGCGATCGCAGAGCGGGTCGATAAGTTGCAAGCAATTTGTATGGTGTGTGGAGAGCCTGCCACGCGCACCCAACGACTGGTTAACGGGCAGCCTGCCCATTATAACGATCCGGTGGTGATTGTGGGAGCAGCCGAGATGTATGAAGCGCGCTGCCGTAAGCATCATGTGGTGCGGAGAGGATAAAATACAATGCAGGATTATCATGAATTTCTGGATGAGATTTTAATTCCCCCCGACAAATTACAAAACCGAATTGCGGAATTAGGAAGCGAAATTAGTCAAGATTATCAAGGCAAGGACATCCATCTGATTTGTATCCTGCGCGGTGGGGTCCTGTTTTTAGCCGATTTGATGCGCCAAATTTCGGTGCCGGTCACGGTGGATTTCATGGCAGTATCTTCGTATGGGGCAGGCGCCCGCCAAACGACCGGACAGGTGCGCATCACGTATGATTTGCAGGAGGGGATTCAGGGACGGGATGTCTTGTTGGTAGAAGACATTGTGGACAGTGGTTACACGATTGCTTCGGTGTTGAAAATGCTCGAAACCCGTCATCCAAAGAGCCTGCGGGTTTGTACTCTACTGGATAAATACGAACGGCGTGAGATTGAGGTGCCAATTCATTATTGCGGCTTTCGCATTCCCAATAAATTTGTCTTTGGTTATGGGTTGGACCTTGATGAGTATTATCGCAACTTGCCTTTTATTGGTACGGTAGACGCCAGCCGTTATCATCCCACAGAATAATCTGTTCATCGATGAATCTTCGCATAGCCGAACATCCTTTAGTGGCATTGGTGCGCGACGTAGTCCCGGACACTATACAGGTTTATTTGATTGGCGGGGCTTTGCGGGATGATTTGTTGCAGCGGCCGCTGGCGGATTTTGATTTCACCCTCTCAGAATCGGCGCTTTACTATGCTCGTAAAACCGCCAACCGTTTAGGAGGGGCTTTTTTCCCATTAGATGAAGAAAGGCAAACGGGACGGGTGATCTGGACGGATGAGCAGGGGGTGCGCTATAAAATGGATTTTTCGCTTTTACGGGGGGATTCGCTGCTAGAGGATTTGCGCGGGCGCGATTTCACGATCAACGCCATGGCTTTAGATGTGCACCAACCGCAGCGCATCGAAGATCCGTTAGGTGGAGCGCGAGATTTGCTTGGACGAATATTGCGCGTGTGTTCGGAATTTTCAATGGAGGAAGACCCTTTACGAATCCTGCGCGGCATTCGCTTAGCGGTGCTACTGGGGTTACAAATATCTCCACAAACATGGAAGTTAATGAAAGAGTCTGCGAGTAAGCTGGGGAGGATTTCAGCGGAACGCATCCGCGATGAACTTTTTCACATGCTCGTTCAAGATCGAACTTCCAGTGCGATCAACTTGCTGGAACGAGCCGGAGCATTGGAGGGAACATTCCCGGAATTAAAGGAGTTAATGGGGATCCAGCAATCCGCCCCTCATTATCTGGACGTCTATCACCATACCCTTAGCGTGCTACAACAGTTGGAGCAGTTGCGCTTGGTTTTAACGCAACCGCCGGATACACAATGGCAGGCAAACCTGATCAGCGGGATGACCTCTCAAAAACTGGGGCGTTATCGAAAATTCATCAGTGAATATCTGAAAGAGGAAATTGTCCCAGAACGGTCGCGCTGGGGTTTATTGAAGCTTGCAGCTTTGTATCATGACTATGGGAAAGCCCAAACTCAGCAACGTGATGAAAGGGGGCACATTCATTTTTATAGACATGAAGAGGTGAGCGCTCAACAAGTGCGTGAACGAATGAGGGCATTGGCATTTGCCAATAATGAACTGGACTGGGTCGCCCAGGTGGTGTTGCATCACATGCGCCCAATCAACCTTGCCATGACCAATAACCTCCCCTCGGCAAAGGCAGTTTATCGTTATTATCGGGATGTGGGAGAGGCAGGCATTGCGATTGGTATCCATTCGCTGGCGGATGTCTTAGGCGCTTATGGTGCCACGGTAACAGCCGAGATCTGGCAGCGTCATCTCGAAGTCGTGCGCAGCCTTTTCGAGGCCTGGTGGGAAAAGAAATCGGATGTGGTAAAGCCCCCTGTTTTAATCAACGGGTATGACTTAATGGAGAGTCTTGGATTATCCCCAGGCCCGCAGGTTGGGAGTATCCTGGAAGCTATCCGCGAAGCCCAGGCGAGCGGCGAGGTCACCGATCGCCAACAGGCTCTGG
>DAOTVW010000351.1:0-1854 GCA_034436035.1 Anaerolineales bacterium | reverse complement strand
CTGGCTTGAAGTAATTGCAGCCCGAGTTGTGCGAACATGGTTTGGTAAGTTGCGTATATTCGCTCATATTTATCTGCTTCATAAAAACGGATATCCATCCCATGGATTAATAAACCAGCTTGTATTTGATAGGATGGAAGAGGCTGAAAACTCGGCAAATGCCGAAATAATGTGTAAAAAGAATCAACTCCCCCCGAAAAAGCCGTGACTACCAAACGATCAGCGGTTGGTTTTGGTTGGATAAGGCGATCAAATTCTAGACTAGGGCGATTGAACCATTTTGGATTCCAGCGGTGAAAAACGAAACCATACTGTTCTAATCCATACGCAAGGCGTTCTGATAATTCTCCACGTATTTGAAGAGTCTCACCAAGATATTGCGAAGTTTGCAGTAATGCGACTGCGAACGGATCGCTGCGGAGAGACAGATAAGACTCATAATCTTTTGGGAATGCGAACCAGAGCCGATCAGGAATGGATGGTACTGGATGATCGTATTCGATCTTTGCCGATAAAACGACTTCATTGTTTTGATAAGATAACTCTGGAGGATGAACGATCATTTAATTCCTAAATTAGATACCTATAGATTCAGCCATTTTTGAACGAAACGCGGTATAGCCGTAACTGAGCCCACTTGGGTTGTACATGGAGGTAATGACTCAAGGAAAAGTTTACCGTAGCGTTTACTCTGAACTCTTTTATCTAAAATGACGACAACACCCCGGTCTTGTTTCGAACGAATGAGGCGCCCGAATCCCTGACGGAATTTCAAGATTGCTTCGGGCAACGCATATTGATAAAAGGGATCATCAAATGTCTCTGAGCGTGCCGAAATAATTGGATCAGATGGAACATCGAAAGGCAGTTTCGTGATAATCAGCACTGACAGGGCTTCACCAGGAACATCGACGCCTTCCCAAAAAGCGCGTGTTCCCAACAGAACTGCTTTCTCTGCTGTACGAAAATGGTCTAATAACGCATGTGCTGATGCGCCTTCACCCTGTTCGTAAATCACAATATCTTCCTTGCTGAGCGCAGGTGCAATCGCTTGAGAAGTGCGGCGTAATTGGTCATAAGAAGTAAACAAAATTAAGGCGCGGCCTTGTGAAGCTCGACAAGTTTGAATGATGCATTTTTCGACCTCACGCTGGTATGCATAGCGGTCGGATGGCTCGGGAATATCATTTGCCAGATAGAGCAAAGTGGATGTTTCGTAATCGAATGGTGAACCGACGGCTAACTCTTCTGCATCTTCTGCTTGTAATCTTTGTTTGATATATTGAAAATCATTGGCGGTAGCGAGTGTAGCGGAGGTTAATACCACCGAGGTTTTTTCGTTCCAGATATGTTTTTTCATTAAGGGGCCTACATGCAAAGGTGCAGCATGGAGGGAGATATTCCCATTATTGTTTTTGATTTCTACCCAGTAGATCATTTCGGGATTCGGTTTAAAAACCAAAGCGTGAATGTTTTCTAATATTTCATTGTTTCGATGAATTAGGTTAGAGAAATCCGTGTAAAGGTCTTCATCGAATTCTAGAATTGATTCAATGTTTTCCGCAATAGCTTGTTGTATTTTTTGCAACGTTTCCAAAATAGCAATCATCGTTTTTTCCAATTCATCCCAACTGGATTCTATGTTGTACCAATTTGGTTGAGAACGATGCGCCGCAATGATTCTTTCCTGATGAGCATACATCCCAATTTCTTGACCTTCGCGTAAGTCATAAAAAAATTGGTCTATTGCGGTGAAAAATTCACGACTAAGGTGATCCATTTGGAACGCACGATCCGTCGCACCTTGAACCAGAAAATGGATGGATGCCTTATCCGATGGTGTGAAGCATTTTT
>DAOTVW010000350.1:0-9631 GCA_034436035.1 Anaerolineales bacterium | reverse complement strand
TGGCGTTGAAACTTCAGGGTCAGGTAGAGGCGTTGCAGCGTCTTGCTCTTCCAGCTCCAAAGGAAGACAGGCGGCCCTGGTGGGCACGTGGAATCTTTCGCTGGCTTTGGGGCGGTTAGAGTTTTTGGAAACCCGGTTGTTTTAGCTCATCCAGGCGCCTGTTCGGGTTGCATTTTTTCCTGTTCCATTTCAGTTCTGAGCCGGGAAAGACCGAGCCGTTAAGCTCCGGAGTGAATAGGGAGACCAGTAAAGGCCTTGGCCAAGGAAAGGGCCTCCTCTTCCCTAAAGTCCAGGCGCCTGGCCACTACCGTAGCCAACCGGGTCAGAAATGGCGCACGGTTCACCGTAATCTGGGCCGTCTCACACCCCCAAGCATTTTGATCCCAGGGTCCATGGGGCAAGGGAAGGCGTAGGGACCTGTAGGGGAGTGGAACATTTGTGCGGAAATGTTCCACCTAAGGTTCGGGCTGGATGGCCCGGGGATAGGGGGTCAAGGGGGCGATCGCCTCCTCTTGCATAGCGATTTGAACTTGTAAGGTTACCACCTTTGTTGCTCTCTACTGCTCTGGCGGAGCCCGCTCACTGTAGGGCAGAGCAGCTGGCCGAAATGGCCTTTAGGCCGGCAGGCCCAACACCTTGCTCTGCCTCGCGACAAATATCGCACTCAAAATCAGAACGGTGTTTTCTTCTCGTTTTAAAAGCTCATGAAAGGCGAGAAGGCTAGGAGGACGTCCTTCTGCCCTCTTGACAAGCGATAGAGCTTAGCGTATCTTGAATTTTGGAGGTAACCGATTTCCTAAAATGACTATTAAGGAGCTATCAGAACTTTTGGGAGTTTCTCCGGCAACGATTTCAAGGGTCCTTAACCACAAGGCGACGGGTCATGTTTCTCAAGAGAAGCAGGAGTTGGTTTTAAAAGCGGTTTCCAAATTGGGTTACACACCTTCAAAACTTGCTCAGTCCTTACGGAAGAGGAGCACGCAAACAATAGGAGTCGTTGTTCCAGATATTTCCAATCCATTTTTTGCTACATTAGTACGCGGAGTAGAGTTGTATTCTACTAACAATGGTTTATTGTGTTTTATTTGTGACTCCAATAATTCCTCTAGTGTGGAAAAGCAACACCTTATTAATTTAGTAGCAGCGCGCGTTGAAGGAATAATATTGATTTCAACCGGTAGTATTGATGATGAGGTAATACAAAAAATCAATCAATACAAAATTAAAGTAGTAGCTGCTGATAGACGGTTGCGAGGGCTACCGGTTGTGGAGGCAGATAACTTCACCGGGAGTATCCTAATCACAAATTATGTTATCTCACTTGGATACAAGTCGATAGTATATATTGCAGGACCGCAACATATTAGTACAGCTCAAGACAGGTTAAAAGGTTTTTTAACTAGCTTGCGTTTAAACAATATAGAACCTTTTGCGATTATTGATGGAAATTTCACTTTTAATTCTGGTTATAATTGTACATTGAAGCTAATAAAAAGCTATGGGCGCAAAATTGAAATTATTATGTGTGGAAACGATTTGATGGCTTTTGGCGCGATGCGGGCAATTATGGAGGCTGGATATACAGTCCCCGACGAGATAGGAATAACAGGTTTTGATGGATTATCTTGGGCTAGATTGGTATCTCCTCCATTATGCACCGTGTATGTACCTGCTTTTGACATAGGATTCAAAGCAGCAGAAATGCTTGCCTCACAGAGGTCCATGGACGTTACACTGCCCGTAGAGTTTAGGCCAGGAGCAACAATCCGAGGGGTGTGCTGAATGAGTGAGCTTTTTCTTAAGTTGGAGAAAATTGTGAAGCGTTTCGGGGGGGTTACAGCCTTAAAGGGAATTGATTTATGCATACATTCCAACGAGGTTATTGGGCTTGTGGGGGATAACGGAGCCGGCAAATCGACCCTTATTAAGATAATTGTAGGTGTTTACCAGCCTGATGAAGGGAAAATTTACTTAAATGGCACTCCAATACGATTTTCTAACCCTCTTGAGGCATGGAAATATGGAATCGTAGCAGTGTATCAGGAGTTAGCGCTGGCAGATAAATTAAATAGTATCGAAAACATGTTTTTGGGGCACGAACTCACTCGACGTATACTTGGTGTTCGGATTCTGAATAAAAGGAAAATGTATAATAAAGCTCAGGAATTATTAGCTCAACTTGGCATCCAACTCAAAGATTTGTATACACCTGTGCTTAGATTATCTGGAGGGGAGAGACAGGCACTGGCTCTTTGTCGAGCATTAAATCTAGACGCAAAATTAATATGTATGGACGAACCTACTGCGGCTTTGGCTGTGGGGGAGAGTGAAAAAGTATTGTCTTTCGTACACAGGCTAAAAGAGCAAGGTAAAGCAGTAGTATTTATTAGCCATAATCTAGAACATGTGTTTAGAGTTGTTGACAGGATCGTTGTTTTAAGACATGGTAATGTTGTTTGCGATGCCCCCCTACACGAGTTGGATCGCGATATCGTTGTAAAACTAATAACTGGGACATTGGAGAAATGGCCCATGTCCTGGGCCAAAGACGAAAAGGAGGTGAGGACGTATGGGTGAAGTTTAATAACGTGTAAAGGAAAAGTGTGTTTATCCAAAAACCTAAAGGAGGTGGTTTATGCGGAGGTTGATAGTTTTGGCAGTTTTTGTCGTTTTGGCATTGTCGTTTTCTCTAGGTGCAAAAGAAATCAAGGTCGCTTTCATACCACAGCTTGTTGGTATACCTTACTTCAACGCAATGGATGCAGGGGGTAAAGCTGCTGCTGAGCGGTTCGGGGTAACGTGGATTTATCAGGGCCCAACTGATGTGAGCGCACCGGAACAACTGAGAATTTTTGACGCATTGGTTGCACAGGGGGTTGATGCCATTTCTGTTGCGGTTCTAGACGAAACGTCTATTTGCCCAGCCATGGAACGTGCTGCGGCGTTGGGGATAATCACCTACACTTCGGACAGTGATGCTCCTAATTGCCCTGCCAGGCGCTTTTTCGTATGTCAGGCGCTTAACGAAGACCTTGCTAAGGCCATAATTGATGGGATTGCGATTCGCCTTTCTCCTGGGGATCCTTATAAAGCAGTTGGGAAAATCGCCTTCGTATCTGGATATCCTACTGCTGTAAACCTTAACACATGGATGGATCTTATGGAGCAGTATGTTAAGGAAAAATTCCCAGGCTTACAGATTGTTACGCGCCGTTACGCAGGTGGTACAGCAGCGGAGGCGTATAGACAGGCGATGGATATATTTACGACTTATCCGGATCTCGCAGCCATTGTGGGAGTCCCATCCACTTCTATTCCTGGCGTTGGGCAGGCCGTAGAAGATGCTGGCCTTGCAGGCAAAATTATTTATTGTGGTTACGGATCGCCGTTGACTGCCAAACCTTATATTAAAAGTGGCGCAATGACCTTTTCAGTGCTGTGGAATCCGTGGGCTCTAGGGTATTTAACCGTTTGGGCGGCCTGGATCATTGCACAGGGCATCCCGTTTGATCAAATACCCTATGAATTGGACCTTTATGTGCCTGGCATCGAGGAGCTTCCTGAAGTAGATGTTAAGTGGATCCCGCAGACTAAAACCTTACTCCTTGGACCGCCGCTAATTATCACTAAGGAGAACGTTGACAAATATGACTTCTAGGAGCACAGGAAGGGGCGCTGCTCTGCCAGAGCAGCGCCCCCTAGTCTTCAAACGCCTCTTAATATTTTTTGGATATCGTGAATTTTCTTTGTTAATCGTTATAATAATTTGCATTTTTGCATTTTCAAGAATTTCTCCCAATTTTCTAACGATACGAAATTTTCAATCAATTATTAGAAACATGCCAGAACTGCTTTTAGTAACCGCAGGCATGACTTTGGTTTTGATAGGAGGATGCATTGATATTTCCGCTGAATCGATCCTTGGAATTGCTTCTATTGTTATTGGTAAACTTTTATTAGAAAATTATTCTGCGGTACTAGCAGTATTAGCCGGTGTTGCGGCAGCCTTTATCTTATCATCGCTCAATGGATTCATTGTTGCTTACTTGCAACTTCCTTCTATTGTGGTGACTTTAGGGGCTTTATACCTATGGAGAGCAGTGATTTTTCTCCTTGTTGCAGGGAAGTGGCTCTCGGGCGTTCCACGTGTTCTTGATCCTATTGCAAAGACGATGGTTGGCTATGTACCACTTCCTTTTATTGTCGCTTTATTCGTTGTAATGTTACTAGAATTTTTTTACAAAAGCACTCCTTTTGGATGTCATCTGCGAGCTATAGGAACTAATCAATATGCTAGTCAGTTATGTGGTCTTAATGTCAAAAACAAAATATTTTTCACTTATTGTATTTTTGGTATACTCTTAGGAATAGCGGCAGTGTTTTACGTAGGGAAATATCGTAATGTAGAAATGACCGTAGCCCAAGGAATGTCACTGGAGGCCCTTGCAGCAGCGTTGATTGGTGGGACCTCTGTCTCAGGAGGAAGTGGGAGTTTTCTGGGATGTATCTTGGGGGTCTTTTTCGTTTTGCTTTTGCGGAACGCTCTAATCTTGTTGCACGTTCCTTCAATCTGGGATTACGCTGTGTTAGGCGGACTAATTTTAGTTAGTTTTGGAGCGGACCGCTTTATTGCAAGGTATGTTGAGAGCTAAAATACAACAGCAATATTTCAGCAAAATTATAAAGGCACGGGCTACTATCTTATTGTTGATTAATGCATTAAGTATCGTTTTATTGTATGTTTTCATCCCGCCGTTTCGCAACATAACACATGCGTTATATATGTTAAAATACACCGGCACTATAGGTTTATGCGCACTAGGCGAAAGTTTCGTAATTTTAGCCGGTGGGGGTGGAATTGATCTATCAATCGGGTCAATTCTTAGTTTAAGCGGGGTCATGTTATATTTTCTTGGCAAGCTTATGCCTCTTTGGTTTGCAGTGTTACTTTGCATAGCCTTCGGGGGCATGTTGGGAAGTGTTAATGGTGTTTTGATCACGCGACTACGGTTACCGCCGTTCATTGTCACGCTAGGCACCATGTTTTTGTACAGCGGTATCTCTTTGGGGATCACAAAAGGAGTTGCATATTCTGGTTTCCCACAATCATTTGGAGTTTTGGGTAATGGCGTTATTGGTTTAGTTCCCATACAAACAATAGTCTTTCTTTTAATATTTGCAATTCTTTATTGTGTGCAATTAAAAACTCCATTCGGCATATGGGTCATGGCGGTAGGGTCTAACGAGCATTCGGCAAGGCTGTTAGGGGTGCGCCCGGAACATGTTCGCTTAGCGGTTTACATTGTAAGCGGGGTGCTTGCAGCTTTAAGCGGTGTAATCATGGTGTCTTGGCTGCTAACAGCGCGCCCAGACGCTGGGGCGGGCTATGAATTAAGAGCACTAGCAGCTGTTGTATTAGGGGGGGTCGACCTTTTCGGTGGGGCAGGAAGTCTTTTCGCTGTTTTCTTAGCTGTCATTTTGATTACGCTATTCCAGACAGGGCTACAGCTTATTAATATTAACCCAGTTTGGCAATTAGGAGGACTAGGGGTATTGTTAATAGTTGTTGCTATGAGTAGCGTGCGCTTATCCGCATTTAAAAAAGGAGGGCGAGTATGGAAATACTTCTTGCTGGGGAAAGCTGGATAACCATAGAGCATCATTTCAAGGGCTGGGATCATTTTACAAGTGCAACGTTTCATGACGGTGCCAGTGCTTTTAAAAAAGCGATGGAAAAACATGGGATCCAAATCCATCATTTGTATGCACATCTTGTTCCAGATTATTTCCCCAGGAATTTGGAGGAACTAACACAATATGATGTCATCATTTTGAGTGATATTGGGTCAAATTCCCTCTTGCTCCCCTCCGAAACGTGGTTGAAAGGTAAACAGACGTTTAATAGATTGGAGTTGCTTCGAGACTATGTTAAGCGCGGTGGCGGACTTGTTATGGTTGGGGGGTATTACAGTTTTCAAGGTATTCACGCAATGGCAAGATATAGAAGCACTCCGATAGAGGAAATTTTGCCGGTGCGCTTGTTGCCTTACGATGATCGAGTTGAAGCGCCGGAAGGATTGCTTCCAACGATTGGCCCACATTTTTCAGCATTTCAAGGTTTTCCCTCATCTTTACCCGCGCTTTTAGGATATAACAAAGTGATCCTTCGGAACGACTCCGCGTGCATTTATCTCATTGCAGATGATCCGCTGTTGGCGTTGCGAGAAGTTGGGAAAGGTAGGACAGCCGCTTGGATGTCAGACATTGGGCCACATTGGTGTCCACATGAATTTATGTTGTCTAAAAACTATGAACAAATGTGGGTTAAAATTTTACAATGGGTTGGAAAAAAGGAGGGAAAATAACGATGTTAACCAATAATACATATAAATTGATTACAAAAAATGTGAAAAAAAACGCTGATAGATATATTAGCTTTTTTCAATGTTTAATACAATGTAGATCAGTTAATCCTTTTTTTGAACAAGAAAGCACAGAAGCAGAATGTCAGCAGATGCTTGCGCATTATCTGGAGTCAATTGGATATATTGTACACTTAAGGGAGCCGAACCTCGCCGAGCTCAAAAAATATGCGGGACGCCCAGGTGCTGTTGACCGCGATTTTGAAGGCCGACCGAACCTTATTGCGCTGTCTCCGCAGTCTCGCGGTTTTAGGGCTTTATTATTAGCGGGACATATTGACACAGTTTCTGCATCCGAAGCAAACTGGGTAGCTCCCCCATTTAGTGGGATCATTAAGGATAATTTTATAGTGGGTCGTGGTACTGTTGATATGAAAGGCGGAATAGCTGCGATGGTGTGCGCCTTGGATTTACTTGCAGAATTGCGCGTTTATCCACTAGTAAGTTTCGCTTCAGTGGTCGATGAAGAAGCTGGGGGATCAGGGATGCTTGCGCTTGCAGATTATTTGCGTCATTGCGAGCAATTACACGGTGGCGCGATTCTCGGTGAGCCAACGAATTTAGCGATTGCTACGCTATCTAGAGGCATCTTATGGGCTGAAGTGACTATAAAAGGGAGGTCCGGCCACATTGAGGTGAAACAACCTTCCTGGCGAAAAGGAGGAGCAGTAGATGCGATTCAAAAAGCTCTTTATGTCGTTAAAGCCTTGAAAAAATTAAATAATATATGGGCAAAACAAAGTAGAAAAAGGCACCCACTGTTACCTCGGCCCTGTCGTGTAGAGATAGCGCGAATCCAGGGCGGGCATTCGCCAACGTCATTTGCTGATGTTTGCACATTGACATTGAACATTCAATACCTTCCTGATGAGCGGGATGAGTGTGGCGGTGGTGGGAGAATTAAAACAGAGATCGAAACCTATCTAAAAGAAATTGCATCAAAAGATCCGTGGTTAAGGGAGAATCCTCCTTACATTAAATGGATCGTAGACGCAGATAGTTTTGAGCTTTCAGGAGATAATACAATAGTTGAAATAGCCAAAGAAGCTTTAACAAGACTTGGGGAACGTCCTGTTTTGAGAGGTGTAGAAACTCATACGGATGCAGGTGCCTTACATGAAATAGGGAAGATTCCCGTCATAATTTTAGGCCCTGGACAAATGCATCTTGCGCATCAAGTCAACGAGAAGCTCGGAATCAAGGAGTTCCTAAAAGCTATCGCTATATATGCTGCAATCTCGTTGTTGTGGACAGAAACGCAAACATCCGAGAGCTAAAATGGAACCTAATATTGTAGTTTTGGGCAGTTGTAATATAGATATGACAGTCTTGTTAGAACGGTTTCCTCTGCCAGGGGAGACGCTTCAAGGAGAGGCAATCGAATGTTATCCAGGCGGAAAAGGAGCTAATCAGGCTGTTGCTGCTGCACGGTTAGGTGTGAGAACTACTTTTTTGGGGAAATTAGGTCAGGATACGTGGACAGATTTTCTATTACGCTCACTTATTAATGAGCATATTAATACACAATATATAAAAATCGTACAAAATGTACCTTGTGGTATGGCAATAATCTACGTGCTAAAACATACCGGTGAAAATAGCATTGTCTATTTACCAGGGGCTAACCAGTATGTTGATACAGCCTACGTCGAGACTGTACTTCCTGTACTTCTAACCGCAGATGTCCTTTTATTACAATTAGAAATTCCACTAACTACAGTGGCACACCTTTTGTCGGTCCTGCCTCCTAAAAGACCACTAGTTATTCTGGATCCGGCACCAGTAAAAAATCTTTCCTCGCTTCCTTTACATCGCATTGATATTTTAACGCCTAATCAACAAGAATTGCAGTTGATAACCGGTTGTTCGGACGCGGTTAAAGCTGCTGAATCATTGCTTCGGCAGGGGGTTAAACACGTAATTTGCAAGCTGGGGGAGAAGGGCGCTTTATCTGTTACCCCGCAGGAAACGAAACATTTCCCTTCCTTTCCTGTGGTCGCTGTGGATACAACTGCAGCTGGAGATGCATTTAACGCTGCACTCGCGGTAGGCTTGCTCAATGGTTGGCCCCTTGAGCAAACTATTACTTTCGCCAATGCTGCTGGAGCGCTGACTGTTAGTAGGCGGGGGGCTCAAACGTCTTTGCCTTACAAATGGGAAGTAGACGCCCTTTTACAGCAATGAATGCTCAACGAATAAAAAAAGAACTGATAACTTTGACTAAACTTTTAATTCAAACACCTAGCCCATCTGGGCACGAAAAAGATGTTGCTGATATAATAGCTCATGAAATGAAACGACTTCAATATAACGAAGTTATAATTGATGATATAGGAAATGTAATTGGAATAATTAAAGGAGAAAGTAATAAACCATCTATTTTATTCACTACACACATGGACCACGTTCCCCCTGGGGAGCGCGAAAAATGGCTCTTTGATCCATTTGAAGGGGTAATTGAGGATGGTTATATTTACGGATGCGGTGCCGCTGATGCAAAAGGGCCGCTAGTTATCCAGTTATTGAGAAAACATGTTTGAAAAAATATTAAAGGTTAGGGTAATATTCTTGTTGCATTTACTGTAGGAGAAGAGGTTGGCGGATTTGGGAGCCAGTATTTGCTTCAATATTTGGATCTTTCGCCCCCCGATTCGTGATAGTAGGTGAGCCAAGCAATAACGAACTTCGCATTGGGCACCGTGGGCGTGCGATTGTAAAGATTGCAATAAAAGGGAAACGCACACATACTAGTAGGTGTCTGGCCGAAGAAAATGTTTTTTATTTGCTCACGTTTAGTGACTACGTTATTTGAATATGATTGGCCACAATCCATAGTGCCCCATTTAGTGTGTAAGGGCAACATGGTAGTTCCCTATCTGGATTTCCGCAAATTCTCGGAGCCTGCGTTGACTCAAGACCAAGTATAGAAGGTTCTCCACAGCACCTGCGTCACAGAAGACCTCGACCACTTTGGTTCGCCTCTTTACTTCTTTAGCCAACCGCTCCAGGAGGTTGGTGGTATAGAGATACCTTCGGATGGGCTTAGGGTGGCGTAAAAACGCAAGAAGAGCATAAGCCTTGGTTTCCCAACGCTCCACGATCTTGGGATAGACCGTGCCCCACCGTTCTCGCAGGTTTCGCGAGGCTTCCTCCGCCTCCTCCCGGCTCTCGGCCCGATAGATCTTCTTCAGGGCCTCGGCCAAGGCTTC
>DAOTVW010000349.1:0-5577 GCA_034436035.1 Anaerolineales bacterium | reverse complement strand
CGGAGGATTTTATGCACATTTTAGTTACCAATGATGATGGCGTTTATGCGCCTGGATTAATCGCTTTAGCGCAAACATTGCGGAAAATTGGAAAGGTTAGCATTCTTGCACCGGATCAAAACTGGTCGGCTTCCGGACATGTTAAAACCATGCATCGCCCGTTACGGGTCAAGGAGGTAATACTCGCTGATGGCAGTCAGGCATTGGCTTCTGACGGGGCTCCTTCGGATTGCGTTGCGTTAGCTTTGCTGGGTTTGATTGAAGAAAAAATAGATATCGTTGTGTCAGGAATAAACCCCAATGCGAATATTGGACATGATGTCACCTATTCTGGTACCGTGACTGCGGCAATGGAAGCGGTGATCAATGGCGTTCCGGGCATTGCAATTTCTCTCGATAGTCCCGAAAACCATCATGCCCATCTTGACTATCAACCAGCTGCGCAAATGGCAAGTACCATTACCAGCCATGTATTACAAGATGGATTGCCTGTGGGAGTGCTATTGAATGTAAACGTTCCTTATCTTCCAATGGAAAAAATTAAGGGGATCAAAATAACCCGGCAAGGCTTACGGGTGTATCGGGATTCACTTGATAAACGCATCGACCCCCGCGGTCGACCATATTACTGGATAGGGGGAGAAGCACCCACTGCGATACCGGAAGAGGGTACCGACTATGGCGCCGTATATGCTGGATATGTGTCCATAACACCTTTACAATTAGACTTGACCGCTTGGAACGTTATTGCCGAGCTGGAAAACCGCAAATGGGACTAATAAGGATGCGAAATTTACTGCTTGAGTGTATGTTGAGAAGTTTTTATAGATATATAATTTTATTATGTGAGTATACGTTATTCAATGTATAAAACTTTAGATAATACAAGATAGAGAGAAAAGATAATTATAAGTTTGCCAGCTTTCACATAAGCTTATTACTATATGGTAGACAAGATCTTACAAATCATTTTGGAAGAAGCAGAATTATATTTGCTAAAGTTGGGGAGGGCTATATTTATGGGCAAAACAGGCGTTTTTCTCAAAGACTTATTAGAAATCGTGCATCTAATACCCAATATTCTGCTACGCTCCGCACGGTGGCTCAGCTTGATGCCAATATGGGGTTATGTTGAAGGTATTGTCTATTGAACACATTAGGGTATGACTTTGCGATCTTCTGGAATGCTGCGCGAGTATTCATCTCGGGAAGATCGCCATACATAGTGCAAGGGTTCTACTCTCCCCTGCCTTTTCTCCTAACAATGGTGCCTCTGGGACTTCTCCCCTATGCTGTCGCCTTTTTCGTCTGGACGGTTTTCAACATTTTAGCACTGGTTACACTCGCAAAACGCCACGCGCTTAGGGCATTGCTTTTCCTGCCAGTTTTCTTCGCTCTATGGGTAGGCCAGGTTGACCTTATCATCGTAGCCTTATCATTCTCGGGAACTTGGTGGGGTGTTGCGCTTACCACTTTAAAACCTCAACTCGCTATATGGCTAGTGCCAATCTTCGTAGTGGAGTGGTGGAAAGCCGGAAAGGTGCTCACGATTATCAAGATGGCTTCAGCGGCGGTTTTACTCTACATCCTGCCTAGTATCCTACAACCAGGATGGTGGCTAGCATGGTTGAGCGCCACACCTTCTATCCTCCAGTACGCAAAACATGCTTCATCCTTGTTCGGGATCTCTGCTGTACTCGATCCGCCGATTCCGATTGTTATTTCTTTCTTGGCTATCGTATGTTACGCTATACTAAGCTTCATCGTAATCAGACCCCACACGCGCTCCGAATACTTGAGTTGGGTTGCAACTATTAACCCTCTCGCCAACATATACAGCCAGTGCCTATTGGTCTTCCAAGTCGATTGGATCGCTGTAGCACTTTCTTGGCTTCTTGTGCCATTGACGTTGTATTTTCACACTGGACTGCCATGGGCGTTAGTTCCACTCTATTTGTTGTGGCGCGCACGACAGCTTCCTAACAACTCGCTGGAGGAGATCCGGAACACGGCCGAAAAATCGTGACTCGGATGTTCATCAAAATGGCAATATCGTGGATAGGGGTGAACCAAGAGAGTCCCGACGGCTCAATTGCAAACTGTTATAGATTTCCATATTACGTTTCGCAATATCTCATTATGATTGGAACTCTCCCATTTTGTCTATAACCATTTTATGTACTTTTGATACTGTAACTTCCTCTCCTTTATATTGACAGTGTTTTTTAAGGGTGTATAATTGTTTTAGGTGAGATTCGGATATCCACTGTGTGGCTCCTTAGATAACATAAAATGGAGAGCCGCGCAAGCTAAAATAAAGCTTCAAGATCATTACAACTTAGCCAGCCGGTTGTCCCTTCGAGTTTTCTAATACTCAGCCAAGACTTGGCCTTGTTTTGATGGAGGGCATGAGTCTATATGAGACCGGAATTCTCTTTGCGTCAGCTATATCCGCAGGACGGTCAAGCCTTGGGGAAATTAATGGACGATAGCCTAGATACTGGCCGAATCAGCACCGCTTTCCACTTCATGATTGATACTTATGAGGCTCTCAGAGCCATGCAGGGCGACTTCATTGGTGTAGTAGCAGCGAGCCCCATTTATGAGGGACTCGTTGGCGGTTGTTTGCTCCGATTTGGGCAATGCCAATTTGAGGGTCATTTGCGACCATACGCACTGCTCAACAGCCTGGTAGTACATCCGGGTTTTCGTGGGAAAGGGGTGGGCTCTGCATTGGTTGGATCGCTTGTCGATACTTCATGCAATCGCCTGGGTGATGAAGGCATCATCTGGGCATTGATACAGCAGGGGAACATTGGCTCTGTACGAACGGTCGGGGAGTATCTGACACAATTTATCAGCGACCGCATTGTCATCGCGCCGACGAAGACACGAGTTAATACCCCGACACCGACTCCTAGATTTATGGTTCATTCAATCGGGCAAGGCAAATATGGTTTGGTTGCAGATCAATTGAACTTCTTCTATCGAGATTTTAGCTTCTATGAGCCCGAGACCGCCGATAACCTGGCGTCTTGGTGTACAAGCACCCCATTCGACACCCCCTTCCGTCATTACCTCATTGTCACTGATTCAAAGGGGGCTATTTATGCTGGTGCAGGGGTGTTGGAGCTTTTTCGATTGAGAACACTCCATATTCTTCACATGCCGAGTGCACTAACCCTTAACTCGCTATTTACGGCTCATGCACGAGCCGTTAGGCAGCTTGAATCCAAGTCCATACAGGTAGAGTTCATCCTGAATCCGTCAGTAGAAAGGAGTGGCTGTATTTTGTAGAAATGGGCGCGGGAGTCGCTTGATCGTTTGTTCCTCAAAAGTACGTTCGCCAGTCTGAAAGGAGGCTTGCGATGAAATTCCAAACGCTAATGATTATTAAGGCCCTTGTATGCTTGATCCTTGGGATACCTATTCTGCTAGCACCAGTCTTCTTTTATTCTCTATTCGGGGCATCACTAAATCCAGGAGGTGTCTTTGCAGCCCAAGAATATGGTGCATCACTTATCGGTAATCTAATGGTCACCTGGTTTGCCAGAAAGGCGGCTGATTCTGAAGCCAGACGGGCAATCATCCTGGGTTTGTGTGTTTACGACGCGATTGGGTTTGTGGTCACATTGATTGCCCTGTTCACCGGTGTGTTGGGTTTGCTAGGATGGTTCGCTGCGGCGATTTACCTGTTCTTCGCGATCGGATACGGCTACTTCCTGTTACCGCAAAAGAGAGCCGCTTAGTAGAGCGATCCCGCGCTCATTCTTTTTATGAATACCTTGATGATTCTGCAAAATATATCCGAAGGGATTATATTGGGTCTGGCTCGATTGCAATTCCATCAATCTATCCACCGACTTGAAAATCAGGGTCAATGGTGCAATCAGCAGCCTAACACAGGTTTCCTGGGAACGGGCTTGCATGTTTCCCCAGGAAAAATGATAGCCGTGTCATCATGACCCGTTGCAAGCAGCGTGACTACCGCCATGCCCCAACGAAGATTCTGGTTATCGTGGCGGGTCTTGCACGCCAGGAAGCATTTAGCACTCGCCCCACGCCTGAAACCTACCGTCAGGTGGTAATCAACTTGTCAACGTGGGCCGTTACGATCAAGAGAGGAAGGTTCTGCAATGAATACTCAAATACTCGGTTACGCAGCGAAAGCGGTAGGACAGCCGCTAGAGCCGTTCGCTTATGAGCCACCCAAACTGGGGGAGCATGATGTCCGAGTCTCCGTCACGCATTGTGGCGTCTGCCACACGGATATTCACGCTATCGAAGACTATTATGGAATAACAAGTTATCCTTTTGTGCCCGGTCATGAGATCGTTGGGTACGTTTCAGAAGTGGGTACCTCTGTCTCGGGGTTGAAGGAAGGGGACCGAGTCGGCATCGGGTGGCAGGGTCGTTCTTGCGGTGAATGCGAGTGGTGTCTAAAAGGGGAGACGCAACTCTGCATGGCGATCGAAGATACAACAGTGATGGTTCCCTACGGAGGGTTCTCGTCTTCCGTCATCGCAGATTACCGATTCGCGCACCCGCTCCCTCCCGCCATGCCCTCTGAGGCTGCCGCAGTACTCATGTGCGCCGGCGTCACTGTCTATTCGGCGCTGCAGTCTCATGTAACACGGCCTGACTTGAAGGTTGCTATCCTCGGAGTGGGTGGGTTGGGACATCTAGCCATTCAATTCACTCATGCTTTCGGTTGTGAGGTCACGGCGATATCCTCCTCGCCAGACAAGAAGGAGCAGGCACTTGGTTTCGGAGCAGACCATTTCATTGATGTCAACGATAAGATTGGCATGCGAGAAGTTAACTATAAATACGATCTCATCCTTTGCACGGCAAGCGCTGAGGTCAACTGGGAGGCGGTACTCATGGCTTTGAAGAAGAGAGGAAAGTTAATCCTGCTCGGTTTCCCAGACCTGAAGATGAACTCGACCTATCTTGTGGCACACGAAGTATCGATCACTGGCTCCCTCATTGGTAATCCTCCGACGATGCGCGCTATGCTCGCATTCGCGCAAGAGCATGGCATTAGACCGGTGGTTGAGCTGATGCCTATGTCTCAGGTAAACGCGGCGCTCCAGAAGGTGAAAGAGAACAAGGCACGCTACCGTATCGTGCTGGTCAATCTCATCCAAACCTGACAGGTCTCATTTACATCTATGTTATCCGAATAGCAAACGTGGATATGAAACCAGGTATGTTAGTCTTTTTCGAAGACCTGTCAGGTTTCATAAGCGGGTACGGGAGACTTTTGCGGTACGTCACCGAATTCAAACCTGACAGGTCTTATCTGTACCGATGCTGATTGAATCGTTTCAATACATAAAGAACTCGGAACGCAAGATTTTTACGGTATACCATCTCATCCAAACCTGACAGGTCTCATTTACATCTGTGTTATCCGAATAGCAAACGTGGATATGAAACCAGGTATGTTAGTCTTTTTCGAAGACCTGTCAGGTTTCATATGCATTGACCGAATCGCTCGCATGGATATGAAACTCGAAACTTAAGACTTTTACGAAGACCTGTCAGGTTTCATACGCGGGTATGGGAGACTTT
>DAOTVW010000348.1:0-2325 GCA_034436035.1 Anaerolineales bacterium | reverse complement strand
TTAAATGTCTCTGCTTTGTATATATTACCTTGAAAATCCTTTAATGCTGAAACTATTTTGTCATACGAATAATATTCTGGATGGTTTTCTGTGATGTCTATAAAAGATATTATTGACTTTAATAATTCCTCAAGGGTCTTTTGATTCTTTTTCTCATCATCTGTTAAAACATCGATTGCATTGCCACCTGTAGCTCTTGGAGCTGAGCCTCCAGCTGATGATGTCTCTCCATGGACGCCAAACCTTGCATCAAAATCTTTGAAAAATTTTTCAAGCGGAGCTTCTAGAATATTTTTACCGATTGAAGTATCAAGATAAAATACCCTCTTAAGTTGATCCATATATAAATTGCCAGCTGTTGTTGCAATAGTTCCGATTGTGCCAACCTGCTGTTTCAAAATGTCTGCAAACAAATCGCCTGGACTAGGAATCTCTTTCCATTTACCCTGGATTGCCTTTGATACCACCTCGCCAACAAATTTTCCAAATGCAACAAATGGTTCGACGAGTAATTTAAGCAAATTAACAAAAACATTTGGTATTACAGCAAATGCTGCGCTTACAGTTTGCGCAATATATAAGCCTAAATTTGACAAAATATCGCCAATGGTCGCCCAAGAAAATGCAGTTTTGATAATATCTAAGACTGCATCGAAAGCCAGCTTCCCCATTGCCGGCAAATCACGAAACACATTGCCAAGCACCTTGCCAACATCTTTAACCTTTGGAATAACTGTTTGCTCGATAAAAGTGGTAAATTCCGAGATTATTGGCGTTAAAATTGGCGCAATTGATTCACCAACAGCCTGTTTTAAATCATTCAATTGATCTTTTAAATTCTTTATTTTCTGCGGAATATTATTTTCGGCAAGCTGCTTTGATAAATCGCCAAACTTGCTATTTATAAGGTCAACAGCGCCTCCAGCCTCAAGCTGTTCTTTCGACAATGATTTAATTTCTGGAATTAACCTGTCGAGCCGCCCAGCAGTTCCGGCATATGTGCCATTGATGAGCTGGAAGGCGCTATTTAAATCTTTGCCTGTTACATTCGACAAATTGACCGCAGCTTTTGTGATTTTATCTATATCCGCATCGCTCTTTCCAAGTGCAGCCAATTCGGCAACAAGCCCCTCGATTTCATCTTTGCTCGCGAGGGACATTTTACTCATATCATTGATGAGCTTGGTTGCCTGATTAAATGAGCTCTCATTATCATTTAACGCAATTTTTAATGTTTTTAAGCGCCGCTCAGCCTCGCCAAACTCGGTATATGCGCCGATTGCAGCCTTGCCTATTTGCTCAAAAGCAACCGCAAGGCCAGTAAACGTAAGCGCGGATTTTATTTTATTGCCAATTTCGCCAAAGGAATTGGCAATATTTTGCGATGAGCTCTCAAAATTTTGCAGGTCTTTTTGAGCATCGTTGAGCCCTTGCTTGAGTTTATTTTCAGCGCTTATGATTACTTTCGCATCGGCCATCTCATCGCTCCATCTGCTTGCGCACCGAAATCCGGTAGTTGAGCTGGATCAATTTCAGCAGCTCCATCGTTATCGCCGGCTGGTCGAGGATTCCGCCTGGAAACGGCAGCATCCTAAAATCGCCCGACTGGCTGTCGCAAATCGGCAGGTATATGTCCGTGATATACGGCAGCCAGCGGCCATATTCACGGTATAAGTCCTCGTTGTACCTGCCGCCAAATATTTCCTCACATAGGCTTGCTATCTGAAGCCTGTCCGTCGCGCTGAAAGGGCTGGCTAATCCATTCACGAAATTGATTTAATAGTGCGACAGTCAGGTCTTCTTTTTCGAAAATTGCATCAATCAAACCTTTCGCATCAAGTTTTTCCTGATTTTCATTGTAGAAATTATGGTCAATAACAAGGCCAGGTAATAAGGCTTGATAAATATCCAAAATTTCAGCCATTTTCGTTTTTTGTTCTGCATTTTGAGCATCATACATTATCGCCCTTGTATGGTTGTTAGGCTCACGCATAATTATCCAAGCCTCTTGGCCTAATTCCTTGCTGAGGTCAAATTTTTTGCTTACGATCCAATTTTTACCAACGATAACCATAGAGTCCTCCTTATATGCTATGCATCAATATGCCGTTGCCGTCGCGTCGACAATCGCCGCAGTCACAGGCTCAGTCGCACCCACGCTAGTAGGAGAGCCGGACAGCTTGGCAGTCACAAGCCCGGTGCCGGAGATGCCGCGCTCGACAGTCGCCGATACGTTGTTGATGGTCAGGGTTACCTGGTACTGCGTAGAACCGGTAACAATTGACGGCGATTTAAGGACGACGACGATGGAGTTGATGACTGTGC
>DAOTVW010000347.1:0-1736 GCA_034436035.1 Anaerolineales bacterium | reverse complement strand
TACATCCTTTCCACTCACGATAGTAGATATGGATGTGTCAGCAGGTAGTCTTGGGAAGGAGATGAAGTTCCAGCCTGATGAGAGGTTAAGCAATGCCTCTTCCACAGTACTCTCCATGAGAAATTCTGCGAAGGCAGTTGGGTCTGAATCAGATAGGTAGACAATCTGCGGGGAGGTTATGGTCTCATAGCCTTCCCTATATACCCCAATTATGTATGAACCAGCACTACTTAGACCTATTGTGCAACTGCCAGATTGATCTGTTTGAGATTCTTTAATGAGATTGTTATTCTCGTCCCATACCTTGATGGTGGCATATTGTATGGGGTTTTCCGATACATCTTTTACAGTCACTGTGATTGTATAGGCCGCGGTGGCAGTTTGAGTACCTCTTATTAATGCCGATACCGTGCTGTCAGCATGTGTGATATATGTCCTTGGAGAGAATGTCCAGCCTGCCTTTGTTGCATTGACCGTAACGGTATCACCCTCTTCCACATTTGTTATGAAAAAGTAGCCGTTTGAATAGGTGGATGAGCCTGTCACAAAGCTTGAGGTTGAGGGGTCATAGTATTTTACGTCGTATGTATTCCCTTTACTGCTTGTGTATGTGATGGCAACCCCTTCAACAGGCGGTTCGTTAGGGTCATCGTCGTTTATTGCAATACCTTTTATCAAACCTTTACCCGCTTGCACACCTGCTGCTGTCATGTCAGTCTGGTTCCATAAAGTCATTGGCCTTAGCCGAAGCATATTGTAGTTTGACCTTCTATTGTAAAATGAGTAGTTCGGGAGAAAACCGGCCTTCGTGGCTTTTAAATAGAAAGGTGAGCCCGATGGGAGACCACCCAAGGTGAAGCTACCATCGGTATTTGTTGTTGTAGCTGGTGAGCCAGTCTCACCTGTTAGGTCATTAGTAACTTTCGCAACAGTAGCCCCTGCTATAGCTTGGCTGTCTTTTACCGTGATGATGACCATTGAAACCCATATCGTGCCCTCATTCGGTTTAGCAAAGAGTGAACCTGTAGTTACTCCATCGGAAAATGCCTTGTACTTTCTTGAAGGTATTGTTATTCCATCCTTTGCGGCACTAATAGTGACGATATCGCCGGGGTTAACATTTCTCACAAACCACCGGCCATTTGCGAATGTGGAGGTGGTAGTGAACGAGCCACCATCCGGTTTATACTCTACCGTGTAAGGTGCTGTGGCGGAAAGGCTAACGCCACTTAAAACCACATTTTCCCAGTTTGCACTATCCTCTCTCACATATCCTGTGATTATGCCTTTGCCTGGCGTATTACCAACGCCTGTCATCCAGGTGGCGGGGTAGAGCCTGAAATATCGTGAAAATTGTGTGTCAGTTGTAAAATTGAATACAGGTGAATATGTGGGTAGTGCCCCATTCATCGTAAGTCTCAAAGTAAAATCCTGGCCCGATGGTATGCCTCTTAATGTATAGTATCCTTGGGCATCCGTATATGTAAAGATAGTAGGATCCTCTGCCAGCTCTACCTTTATACCTGATGTGAAATTTCCGTTTGGATCCTGAAGCTTACCGGAAACAGAGATTGTTGGTGGAACGCTATTACGTTTTACAGCGACACCTATGAGCCTTTCGTTTGTGCTTGAACCATTTGGATTCATCAAAAGAATCATCACATTGCCGTCATTACCTATGGCACCTGAAAAATGGGGCGTATTATTTGTGAGGTAAAAATTATTCAGTGAACCAT
>DAOTVW010000346.1:0-1859 GCA_034436035.1 Anaerolineales bacterium | reverse complement strand
ACGCTTTTCGTTCATGGTTTTGGTTTTTTGGTCGGTTTTACCGGTGAGGGCGGTACAGGTGGTTTATGCGTATTCGCCGGGCGAGCGGTCGCTGTCGGCCGCGGCGTTTTGCTTGGTTTTACAGTGGATATTGGCGCCTGGTTCGTTGGTATTCTGTTGGTTTGCGTCTTTTTCAACAAGCCTGGCGGGATTTCGGTCACGATTGCCGGGTTCACTTCGCTTTCCATTTCGCTAGGATGAGGATTGGTCGCGGTGTTCGGTAATCCCGTTGCGGTTGCGGTGAAAGTAATGCTCGGATTAGCGACATCTTCCATGAGCTGCCTTATGCTTGTCGTAGCCATCAAAGTGAGGGATACCGCATCTGGCGTGAAGGTGTATTGCCCTGATGATAATTTCTGTGAGATGCGTTGCAGCTGTTGTTGGTTTTGCTGAAGACGTGCTTCCACGCTGCTTAGTTGTGAAATTGCCTGCGTATTATTCATCAACCTGGATTGCGGGGGTAACTCTTGCATCATTTGCTCTAATTCATTCCGATAGAGTTCGATTGCTTTTGGTACATCGCTATCCCGTCCTAAAAGGAGCAATGTTTCACTTTCTTGTAATCGCCTTTGGCTGTTTTTTAACAGGATTTGCTGTCGCTGTAACGGATCAGCGACAACAGTTAATGGTACATTCTCTAAAGTTATCTTTACAGGGTAGAGCAAATCACCAGGCAAACTGGATTGGGCAGCCAATGCCACACCACTACCAATTGTTCCAAACAGGAAAACCAACAAAATTAAAACAATCAAAGCGGTACTAAACCCCTTTTTCCAACGAGGCATTGAAAAAGGATTCCATTTTCTAGAAATTTGAGTCTTCTTGTCACTCCGAATTTGATAGAGTAAGCGTTGTTTCTGAAGGATGAGTCGATCATGAGATAAATCATAGAGATGGCTTTGCTGTTCAAGCCATAGGGACGATTCAATAAGTGGTCGTATTTCTTCGTCGTATTGAGGAAATTGAGCGAGCACCTCCTCAACCGATTTACCCTGTTGTAGCACTTGCTCCAAACAAATTTCGAGAATCGTATCCAAGTCTGTTCTATTTTTCATTTCTATCTAATCCCAAAAATTTGGCTACGGCAGTTAAAGCACGATGTTGTAAAACGCGCACCGCCCCTTCCGATCTATGCATCAATAGCGCTGTTTCCTCGGTAGAAAGCCCTCCAAAAAAGCGCAGCGCTATCACTGTGCGGTAATCCTTGCGCAATTTATTCATCATTGCGTGAATTTCAGCCAGTAGAGCTTGTTTTTCTCCATCCATGATGAGTTTCTCATCTTGGAGATCATGGACATCTTCATCGATTATCCATTCCGATTGACGAGTGCTCCTTCTACGATAGTAATCCACCAGGCGGTTACGCGCAATGCGAAAGAGGAAAACCTCAAATCTAACATTATTGACTTGATGATAGGCTGGTAAAGCTTTCCACGTTTGGAAAAAAACGTCTGCCATTAAATCCTCGGCTTCCTGCGCATTGTTCAAATGAGCATAGAAATAACGATATATGCCAGAGGCATGCCGCTCAAAAAGCTCGCCAAATGCGTCTGTATCGCCTTGTTTTACCCTATTGACCAAGGCAAGGTCTTCTTCGTCACTTTGATTGACCATGCACTCTACCTAATAGAAACGTTTCGAAATTCATTTGATTACACATCTTACAAATTTGTCAGTAATTGTAGCCGAAAATTCTGTTCATGCAATGTTTAGCTAACATCATCTCCCCCCCATAAATATTAATCCAAGATTGAAGGTGAGCGGAAAATAAATCTGGGGAAGGAGACCTAAAATAATTAAACCCAGTATCCCTATTCCCA
>DAOTVW010000345.1:0-10003 GCA_034436035.1 Anaerolineales bacterium | reverse complement strand
ATTCTGATATCTTAAAAGTACCTTTTTTATCATAATGGGGTTATTAAATATAATTCTACAATACGGCTATCCTTAAAGGGCATTTTTCGATAAATTGTCATGGCAAAATTCGGCGATACCGCTGACAAGCAATATTCGAGGATGGAATCAAGGTGTCACTGCGAGCGAAGCGAAGCAGTCTCCCTCACAAGCAGGAGATTGCTTCTGTCGCAGCGAACGCTCCATCGCTATAACAAGTTACATCCGGGAATGTTCTATTCAAGGATATCCATAAACTTTGGAGGAAGAGCATGAGCGCTGAACCTATCCGTGAAACAGTCGATTTTTATCACCGCCAGGGTACGAAAGCAGAAACTATTCCTATTGGGGATGGCATCCCTTTTGGCTTCGAGCAAATCACCAATCCAGCGGTTGGCATTGCCGGTGTCTATGGAGCATGGGGTGAAAGTGTTGATAACACCACGCTCAAAGAAAGGCTTTCCCAAAAACTTGGTAAAACTTTGGATTCCAGCGAAGTAGGCGAGCTGGATGAGCTTGGTTTCACCCACCGACACATTGTCCCTGTCCTAAGCGAGAAGGAACACATAGAGCTGGAAGAAATAGTTGGTACCCGATTATTACAGGAAGCTTGCCAAGCAAATGGATGGGAGCCTGAGGAAGTTGAAGGGGTTCTCATTGGGATGAGCGCTCCTATTATCCCAAATTATGTGGAACGGATTTGCCAGCGTGCTCAGATTGCAAAAAATGCCCTCAAAGTCAGCATTCATAAAGCCTGTGATGGCTCGGTGGGTGGATTGCATCTGGCGTTGAACCCACAGCTTTCTCCGGCAAACATTCCCAATATCGCCCAAAAACTCTTGGGGAAAAAAGTGCTGGTAGGCGGGATAGAAGGATTAAGTCGTTTCCTCCGCCATTCGAAGGATATTAACGCCTTACAGCTTTTTGGGAATGGCGCGGGGGTGATTGGGATTATCCCCGGGGTGACAATGAAATATATAACCGGCAGCACCCGCGCAGTCTATGACGAAGAAGGTGTTTTACAAGTCCACATGACATACCCGCACTCACGGCAAACGATGCTCGAATTTCTCCCTGAAAGTGATACTCATGTACGCGTCGCTGGCTTGATGCATGAGCCGCAAGGGAATGAACCGATTGCCATGGCTGGCATGATGGGCATGGTTAAGTTATTCATTCGCAATGGTGTCCAAATTGTAAATGAAGTGGTTCAATCCTATCGGCAATTGATGGAGCAGAAAGGTCAATCTAGCAAAGACATTGCCGTAGCCATAATCCATCATGCAAACTATAAAATCAATAAATTGAAAGAGAAACACCTTTCGGGATCGAACATCCACTTTCCAATGCCATGGTTAATTCACGATTTTGGAAATGTTAGTGCGGCATCGAATATGATCGCTTTTTTACGCTGGCTACCGAATTTAAAACCTGGCGACCATGTTTTATTTGACGGCTTTGGCGCCGGAACGTATTATGATGCATTGGTGGTAGCACTATCCGAGTAAAAACATAGCGCTTAGATTAAACTGCCCTTTTAATCAAGCAACCTGCACCCGCCAGCGAAGGATTTCGGTTCTAAACCGGTTGGCTAATCCATCGCATAGGTTTATCGTCTAACCTTGGATAAAGCGCACTGCTATTTCAATACCAATTTCCCTTTTGTTTCCCTTTCCACCTGCTCGCGCGTCCACAACTGAGGGTGATACTCTCCTTTTATCCATGGCTCTATGAGATCATCATAATGGGTGCTGGCAATGTGTCCGCTTTGTCCGGGTGGAGCAATCGTTACAGATTGAGTCAAATCATCCAAATCCACCACTTGCCGGAAAGATGGCGCCCAGGCATTATTATGATAGGGCTGATGCGGCATGTACGCCGTCTGACAGGGCGTGTCTGCATCACCGCCAATGGGATAAGGACCACGATTGAAAGCAAGGTTTAGCGGTTTTTGCAACCCCAATGGATGTGGAAATACTGCGCCATGAATTTTCCCCCATTGCCAAGCACTTGTTTGAGTACCAAGCTTGTTCTCTAGCCAGGTGATAGCCTCGCGCAGACTTTTTTCGATCCAGGTTTGCAAGCCGCCGGCTTGCTCCACCCACCAGCTTTGCGGTTGATCCAGCATCCTTAAGATTAAACTGATATCATGGCCAAAGAATTCATGCAGGGTCATCAACACTGGGCTGAAGGCTTTTCCTAAATATTGTTCCGTTAAGTCCTTACCAAGCGCCGGTTCTAATAAATTTCGTGCTAACGCTAAGCGAGTCACTTCATACACACAACCGCCCAGGCTGTCTGCGGTCAGTTCTCCATTCCATTGTGCCAGCAATGATTGTGCTTGCAGGGCTTTGGGATCATGCAAAGTAACCTTTTGCAGTTTCTCAGCCAATTCTTTGCCAGGCAACGTGGTGTAATCGGTATGCAGCCGGCACATTTCAGCGCGGCTGATTTTCTCCCTCGACCGCAGTACCGCCTCGATGCGGCGTGCTCTTGACCCATTCATCCAAACATTCCCTAAATAATAAGGGTAATCCTCACCGACAATTTTATTGTTCGTATGAACGATAAAGCCCTGTTGCGGATTAAGGGCATGGGGCATCTCTTCAAATGGTATTTCACCCACCCATTCATATTCTCCATCCCAACCCGGGGCTGGTGTTCTGCCATCACCTTTTGCCCGAATTGGCGCCCTACCGGTCATCCAATAGCCAATATTCCCTTCTACATCAGCATAACTTACACTCAATTGGGGTGCTTCAATCTGACGCATTGCCAATACAAATTCATCCCAATTGCCAGCTTTGTTTAAATTCAACCAGCCGGTCAAGGAAGGACTGGGGCGCAATGCCATCGAACGCACTGCTAAACGAAGATTGGGTTGCCCAACTACATCGGAAATAATGGGACCATGGCGGGTAACGATCACTTTTTCAAGATGAGGTTGCGCTTTCCCTTTGACAGGTATCACTTCTTCTATAACATCCGCTGGTAGCCATTCTCCACGGAATAAGTACTTGGTTCCCTGATCGCTATCCATTTTTTCTAAATATAAATCTTCACAATCAATGAATGCCAAGGTCATCCCCCAGGCTATCCGCTCATTGTGCCCCACTAAAACCCCCGGAACACCGGGTAAGGAAACACCGGTTACATGGTACTCCCCTCCGTGTAAATGCACCTGATACCATAACCCAGGCATGGAGAGAGCCAGATGCATGTCATTGAATAGATAGGTATGACCATCGGCGGTTTTTTCTTTCGATACCACCCATGAATTACTCCCCTGGCCGCGCAACAAAAAAGGACCTTGTTCTGCAATTAATTTTCCATCATCAAGGCGGACATTGAACTCGATCCCGTTAGGAAGGGTGATCGGGTTTCCACTCGGATAATGAATTTCCAGCTCTTCAGCATGCTGCACGCCCACTTTTTGCTGGATCTGATAGCGGATGATCTCCCCATGCCAGGCATGAGAAAGTTGCCACATCATCACACGCGCAAAGGAGGTGCTATCTTGAGGTTGCCACGGTTTTGGTTTAAGCCCAAGTAATTTAAATTCCAGCGGCAATTTTGAACCCGCTTTATCGATATAAGCGTTAACGCCAGCACAATAAGCGTGAAGTGCTTCGGTCATCTCGGCAGATGCATTCGCCAAGTCAATGCTGCCTAACCGGTTGAAACCAAAAGTGCGCACCGCCCGATCGGTATCTAAAGCCAGCTCACCAAATATCTCGCTAAGCGTTCCCTGAGCAGTACGGCGGTTAAGCTCCATTTGGAATAGCCGTTCTTGCGCATGCACAAATCCTTGTGCAAAGAATAAATCATGAGAGGATTGGGCGTATATATGGGGAATCCCCCAGCGATCACGTAAGATTTCAACGCTATTATCCAACCCCCCAATTTCCACAATCCCCTCGATTTGAGGAAGACTGGCTCGATCCATTGCCCCAAATATTGATTGTAAACCTTTGCCGAGTATGTTTGTCATGGTGAATTCCTTTTCATCCGAGATATGCGGGTACGTCAGTTTTCGTACTGCCAAACATTTTCTTTAATAAATTATAACCGCCCTTGGTCAGGTATCCTTTCTTTGCCCATTAAGAATAATGCCTTTTGTGTTGATATGTAATTGTTGGGGAGACATAACCCGGAAGCTTTCCGCATAAACCGCTGGAGTATCTTCTGGATTCTGGCGCTCATTGTTCTCCAAAAAACAAATCGTTGCTTCCATATCTGGAGTGGTAAATTGGGATTGATAGCAGCGGATTGCCTGCAATTTTCGCTGATAGGTTTGCGTCACATCAACAATTACGTTCGGTTGATGGGTAAAAGTGAATATTACCCCTTGTAAAGGATAAGGCTGATAAATACCGTCAATTTTTCCCTCCGTTTTTAATCGCGGTAAGTTATATAATATCGCTGCTTCCGCCACTGCCATGCCGGTTTGGATGTGGTCTCGATGAGCTTCATAAGGAAGCCAGGGGTCGCAAGTAAGTAGATAGTCTGGTTTCAACCAACGGATGAAACGAATCACCTCCCGGCGTAAGGAATAATAGGGATATTCCCCTGCATCGGGATAATCAAGCCAAAAATGTTCCCGAACTCCTATCCAGTGCCCTGCTTGGATTTGTTCATTGCGTAATTGCTTTTTTGCCTGGTCGGGCGAGAGGGTTACGTCTAGTACCCCCATGAGATCATCGGTGACCGTTAAATAAATTAATTCACACCCTCGATCTGCCAACATAGCCAGCAAGGCGCCTGCCCCTAAATCATTGTCGTCATAATGGGGTTGCACGCATAAGATACGCTTTGCAACGAGAAGCTTGTCTTTTGGCGATTCAAACGATGATGTCATCACTTCTTTATTTTAATCTAACAGGGAGATTTCATTCTTTTTAATCAAACCTTAATAGCAAACTTCCCCTTCGTGGTAAGATAATAGCGGTGATGAGAGTATGGAAACCATCAAAGATAAATTAATTCGTTTCGAAACACGCCTGCAAGGATTGATCGAGGGTAGCACCGCTCGGTTATTTCCTCATATCGACAAGCAAAGCGATTTAGCAATGCGCATTCGCTTAGCAATGCAGGAGCAATGCCGAACCATAGCGAACGAAACAGTCGCTGCTCCAAATGTTTATCAAATCTTTGCGTCGCCGCAATATGCACTTGAATTGCGCCAGGAAAAAGACAGCCTGCTCAAACTGCAAACAGACTTAGAAACTGCTGCTCATGAGGCAGGTTTTGTTTTCCTGAAACCCCCCGTAATTCAAATCATCGAAGAGCCTATGATCCCTTATCAACAAGTTTCCGTAAACGCCTATTTCGAAGAAAGTGAAATCCCTTCCACAGCCAATTTAGATGTTGGCACGCCCCAAGCAGATGTCCTTATTCCCAAAGATGCCTTTTTAATCGTCAATGGCGTAAAGTTATATCCGCTGGATAAAGCGGTTATTAATATCGGAAGACATCCCGACAATCAAATCGTGATCAATGACCCGCGTGTATCCCGGCAACATGCTCAACTACGCGCAATTAACGGGAGATATATCCTTTTTGATTTAGGTTCCAGCGCCGGCACCTGTTTGAATAACCAACGCATCCATCAAGCTGTTTTATCACCTGGCGATGTAATTTCCCTGGCCGGAATCCCCTTGGTATACGGGCAAGATACCACCGAAACCAGTTCAACCCATCGCCTCGAGATCTCCGCTCAAGATTGAACGGTAAGCATGACGGCTATTTTGTTTTTAATCATCCGCATCCTCTTCATTATTGCCCTCTATTCCTTTTTGGGTTGGGCAGTGTTGGCTATTTGGCGTGATTTGAAGCAAGAGAGCCGTGCCCTTTCACCTTCCCAACTCCCCAAAATTACCATCGTCACCGAAGATAGCAGCCAACCATTATCCTTTCAACAATTGCAGATTTCCATTGGACGTGATCCCTCCTGCAATGTCTGCTTTAACGATAATACCGTTAGCGCCCAACATGCTCGTTTGGAATTTCGCCAAAGTCAATGGTGGCTCGAAGACTTACAATCAACCAATGGCACTTTTGTAAATGGAGTGAATGTTACCCAACCAATTGTCGTAACCACTGGAGATGAAGTGAGCGTTGGGCATGTCCATTTTCGCATTGAGCTATAATTAGAATACAGAACGGAGGTCATCGTTATGGAGGAAAAACCTTTATTAGCAATTATCGGCGGATCAGGCTTATATCAAATGCCCGGCCTGGAAGACGTTCAATCATTTGACCTTAGCACCCCGTTTGGGAAACCTAGCGCTCCAATCGTAACTGGCTACTTGCATGGGAAAAAACTTGCTTTTTTGGCGCGCCACGGCGAAGGTCATCGCTTCTCACCCAGTGAAGTGAACTATCGCGCCAATATATATGCATTGAAAATACTCGGCGTTGAACAAATTGTCAGTATTTCGGCTGTGGGTTCTTTGCGGGAAGATTACGCGCCTGGTGACCTGGTGATTCCCGATGGGTTATTTGATTTTACCCGCGAGCGCAAGCGCACATTTTTTGAAGGAAACTGCGTCGTCCACATTAGCGTCCCTGATTCCTTTTGCGAGCGCCTCTCCGAACAGGTTTTTCAAGCCGTCTTACAAACTGGCGCTACAGTACATCGCGGCGGTAGCATGATCACCATCGAAGGTCCCCGCTTTTCAACGAAAAGCGAATCGAATATATTTCGCTCTTGGGGGATGTCGGTGATCGGAATGACCACTTCACCAGAGGCATTTCTCGCCCGCGAAGCGGAAATGTGCTATGCCGTGATGGCGCATGTGACCGATTATGACGTCTGGCATGTCAGTGAATCACCCGTCACTGTGGAACAAGTGATACAGGTATTAAACCGCAATACATCTATTGCCCAAGATGCCATTCGAAACCTGGCACAAACCTTCACCTCCGAACGCACTTGTTCTTGCGGTCAAGCTTTAGCCAATGCGATCATCACGCAACGTGACCTCATTCCTCCCGAAACTCGTCAACGCTTAAATATTTTGATTGGCAAATATTTAACCTGAGACCACTTTCTGTAATGGATAATCCCAAACCCGCCAATTTCCCAACCGAACGAAATCTTTTCTGGTTGGGAAGCATCATCATCATATTAGCAGCGATATCTCTGACCATCGCTCCCGCTGTGCGCGAACGGCAATGGGGAGTACCATTAAATTGGATGCATTGGGCAGGTGTTGTCGTTTGGTTACTGGGTGGATGGTTCATCCTGTATTTGCTGAGGAAACATTTGGCGGGACATGATCCTTTCCTTTTTCCGGTAGCATGGACTTTAATCGGCGTGGGTTTAATGGTAATCTGGCGTCTATCTGTTTACCATGGTATTCGCCAAACCCTTTGGCTTGGGGTGGCAATCATTGTCCTATGGATCTCCTTGCAAAATAAACAAATCATTCATGTTATCCAACACTATAAATACATTTGGCTGGTAACCGGTTTATTTTTAACTGCACTGACGTTGATCTTCGGCCGCAACCCGAGTGGCTCAGATTTACCCCGGTTATGGCTGGGCTGCTGCGGGGTTTACTTTCAACCTTCCGAACCATTAAAATTGCTCCTCTTAATTTATCTTTCGGCTTATCTGGCTGGCAGTCGGCGCGTCCTTTTAGCCCGTGAAGACACCCTCCACCTCGTCTCATTGCTAGCTCCCACCGCTTTAATGAGCGCTTTGGCAATCGGTATATTGGTGATCCAACGCGATCTTGGGACTGCCTCCATCTTCTTCTTCCTATACGCAGTGCAAATATACCTCGCGACAGAAAGACGGCGGGTGGTTTTGATTGGTGGATTAGGGATGTTGGCTGGGCTGTTTTTAGGATATGCCTTGTTCGATGTCGTCCGTTTACGAGTGGATGCCTGGCTCAATCCCTGGCTCGATCCCAGTGGTCGTTCTTACCAAATTGTCCAATCCTTAATCGCCGTCGCAAATGGTGGGATAGTCGGAAGAGGTTTGGGATTAGGCAACCCTGCATTAGTGCCAGTAGCTCATTCGGATTTCATCTTTGCAGCAATGGCAGAGGAAAGCGGCTTGTTTGGTTCCATTGCCATCCTCATCTTACTGGGCATATTGGTCGGGCGCACCATCCATGTAGCACTCCAAGCACAGGATGAGTTTCAGCGTATCCTCGTCGCTGGTTTTGCGGCGTATTTTGGCGGACAGAGTTTATTGATCATCGGTGGAAACTTAAGATTACTGCCCCTCACTGGTGTGACCTTACCATTTGTTTCTTATGGCGGGTCCTCGCTGTTGGTCTCTTGTTTTATGCTTGCTTTGATTTTACAAATTAGTGCATTCCCAAAAAGCAAGCCCGGGACGCTGAAAAATCCTCAACCTTACCTTAATTTATCAGCCCTTATCTTTAGCGGTATTATTTTTGCAGCTCTTGCCAGTGGTTGGTTTGCAGTAGTGCGCTCCCCGGTATTACTTAATCGAACCGACAATCCCCGCCGTGCTATTAATGACCGTTATGTCTTGCGGGGGGCAATATATGATCAACAGGGTAACCCAATTGTCTTCACCACTGGTAAACCTGGTGCTTACCAACGGGTTACCAATTACCCAGCCTTGAGCGTTATCCTGGGTTATTCCGATGCAGTGTATGGACAATCTGCTCTGGAAAAGAGTCTGGACGAATGGTTACGCGGTTATCGCGGCTATAGCACCACAGAACAGAGCTGGAATCATCTATTGTATGGAATGCCGCCGCCGGGTTTGGATATTCGTCTCACCATCGATCTGGGAATGCAGCGTTACGCAGACGACACCTTAGGTAACCATACTGGCGCCATCTTAATTCTGAACGCCAAAAGCGGGGAAATCCTTGCCATAGCATCTCACCCCGGTTTCGATGCAAATACGCTGGAACAAGATTGGAAAGCCCTTATAAAGGATCCCCGTTCACCTTTCCTTGATCGAGCTGTTCAAGGACAATATCCTTTTGGTGATTTAGGCGATTATTTCTTTCCGGCTGGACCCGAGAGTTTGCATTTGGAGAAAGCCGCTCAAGCACTGCTAATATCCGAGAACCGTTTTAAATTGAGCAAATCCAATCTCATCCAACCAATCCTTATGGCTTATGCGGCAGCAGCAATAGAAAATGGAGGTATGCGTCCACCATTGCGCTTGGTTTCTGCTGTCAAACTACCCCAACAAGGATGGATTGCATTCAAAAGCGACGATATTCCTGTTCCGATTTTAGATGCCCACGAGGCAGCTGCACGCTGGGATACATTATCCCAAGTGTCAACTACTGGTTGGCAAATCGTTCGTTCCATCGCCAATGAACCTGCTTCCAACGTCACCTGGTTCATCGGCGGCAGCAAACCAGATTGGAGCGGCACACCCATAACCCTTGTGATTCTGCTGGAAGAAGAAAATCCCACGCTTGCACAACAAATGGGAAATGCCTTGCTTGATAAAATCTTGATTCCCTAAAATTAGGAATTACTTAGCCCAAGTTTCATATTTTTGCGGGCGATGCAGTCAGCATAGGCGCGGGGGCAAATCAATAATAAACCTGACAGGTCTCCGTGGAAGTATTGCGTATTTAGGTTCATGTCCATGCAAACGATTTAATCCCAATAGGTGTGGGTGAGACCTGTCAGGTTTGAGCTTGCATGCTGTGAAAGTCTTGCCTACCGGGTTTCATGTCCAGACAAGTGGTTCAATCAACATAGGCTTGATTGAAACCTGACAGGTCTCCTAAAGAGTCTTACATACCGAACCCCTTGTCTATTTGAGCGACTCAATAATCATTGGCTCTAGGAAGACCTGTCAGGTTTGAACTTGCATGCTGTGAAAGTCTTGCCTACCGGGTTTCGTGTCCAGACAAGCGGTTCAATCAACATAGGCTTGATTGAAACCTGACAGGTCTCCTAAAGAGTCTTACATACCGAACCTCTTGTCTATTTGAGCGACTCAATAATCATTGGCTCTAGGAAGACCTGT
>DAOTVW010000344.1:0-1960 GCA_034436035.1 Anaerolineales bacterium | reverse complement strand
TTTGAGCTTGGGATATTTTATTAAATTATAATCGAACTTCTGTTTACAATTCAATAATTACATTGCCGCTTGTATCTTGAATCATATTTCCGCCGCCGCTTGAAGATTTAAACGAGCCCGCAACCTCCAATTTATACCCCGGCGCCGTCGTCCCGATGCCGACGTTGCCGCTATTATCTATTGTTAACCTTCTCTGTCCTGCAGTTTGATCATAAATAAAAAATGAACCATCTGCAGATGATTTCACGCCAACATTCCACGTTCTAGTTCCAACAATTTGAACCTGGGGGTCGCTTGTTCCTTCTAACTTCAAAGGTAGATTACTTCCCGCGGAAATATGTAACTGAGCTATTGGTGCCGTCGTCCCAATGCCGACGTTGCCGTCAAATATTGCATTACCTCCTGAAACTTGTAATTTCCCAGCCGGACTCGTCGTCCCGATGCCGACGTTGCCGTCAAATATTGCATTACCTCCTGAAACTTGTAATTTCCCAGCCGGACTCGTCGTCCCGATGCCAACGTTGCCGCCGTTTGGTTGTAGTAATAAATCTTGTCCCGCACCACCCGGCGTCCTAATATACAAATCCTCTTGATTAGTATAGATAACGCCTTTTTCAACTCCTCCTTGGTATAATCTCAGAGCACTATAATCAGAGGTGGTATTACCTGAATTAGCAATCCTTATACCAAAATTTCCGCTACCAGCAACTTCTAATTTATCACTCGGTCCCGTCGTCCCGATGCCGACGTTGCTACCTGAAAATGCCATTGTAGGAACCCCTTGTGTTCCACTAAAGTTCCACGGGAAGATGCCGAACGTATTCGTTCCCGCCACATAGCCCATTTGCCAGACATAATTTCCTGTCCTGATAAACGCAAGGTGTGCTCGCGTCGTATCAGCTGGCCGAGTTAAATTTACCATTCCGTAGCTAGCATTATCATCAGTTCCATTATCACCGATAGATAAAGCAGGCTGATTGGCAGTATTATTAATCTCTAACTTCGCCCCAGACGCCGTCGTCCCAATGCCGACGTTGCTGTCGAATATTGCATTACCTCCTGAAACTTGTAATTTCCCAGCCGGACTCGTCGTCCCGATGCCGACGTTGCCGCCAGTCAGATAGAGAACATTTGATGCTCCGGCTGAATCAAACCCCACACCCGACCAACCCCCACTTCCGACATGGAGAATATTACTACTGTCAGTGTACATGCCATATAATGCCGTACCGCTGGTATTACGCATCATGTATCCTTTACCATTATCAATAATCACATGACCACCGGAAATATCTAACTTCTGGGCAGGACTCGTCGTCCCGATGCCGACGTTGCCAGAAGTTGTTAAATACATTACCTCAGCTGCACTATCAGAACTTGTTCCAATTGCCAATTTACCTCCACCCATCGCCCAGCTGTTTGCTGATGAGATTATTCGCCACGTCGTACCACCTGTACTAGGATTCGTAATTAATAACTGATGAGCATCTTTATTTACCTCCAATGGCGCCCCCGGACTCGTCGTTCCAATTCCAACATTGCCGTTTATATACAAATTAGCTGGGAAAGTGAAGTTGCCATTGCCGACATTGGCGCCAAAAGTTCCAGCAGAAACTTGCATAGCCGGAACAGTGCCAGACATTGTGCCATAAATATTTCCAGTTGCTTCTATATCTCCAGCTACCTTTAATTTTCTTGTTCCCGGATCCGTCGTCCCGATGCCGACGTTGCCACTTCCATTAACAATAAACTGAGTAGATCCCGCACCAGTCATAACTTCGAATAAACTTCCAGAAACGTTGTACTGACTCCCCCAGATAGCAGATAGACCACTAGTACCATAATGCTCAATTACGCCATTGCCTCCACCTGTAGTATTATTAAATCGTAATCTTGCACCACCAGCCTTTGCTAGCTCTAGAAGTTGATTTGGACTCGTCGTCCCGATGCCGACGTTGCC
>DAOTVW010000343.1:0-1532 GCA_034436035.1 Anaerolineales bacterium | reverse complement strand
ATGTGTTCAATAACAGGTAAACGCAACGGGATAACAATAAGTTCAGGTTGATGGGTGAAAAGTTGGGTAAAAAACGATTGTAGATTGGTTCCTGCAACGTGCAGCAACCCGAAAACGGTTGTAGATTACTTCCTGCAATGTGTAGCAACCTGAAAACGGTCGTAGATTGTTTCCTGCAACGTGCAGCGACTTGAAAACGGTTGTTGTCACCTTCCTGCAACTTTGCGGCTGCTTGGATTACATGAATGACAGTGATATTTTTAGAGACGTTGCATGCAACGTTTTCTAATTTCATGCCAACGTTTCCTAATTGCATGTAGATGAAACGCCATTCTATTTGAATCAATCTCCCATCGTTTTATGCCATTCTTTCTCACAGTTGGATCATTGAACGGGATGGTAAAACGAAGGAAAAATTCAGTTCAACGACGCATTGATCGACTTCAATCATCCATTTATTCAGCTATTCACTTGAAAAGGCTTGAATTGGCATGTAAATTGGAACGTGGCTATAAAAGGCAGTAAATTCCGCGGCGGAATTGTTGGGGACTAAATAGGTTTGGCTGGAGAGGTTATAGACATTAAACGGAGCGCCGGTAACGTTATAGCTATTAATGTAAGTGGAGGTGGCGACATAGCCACCGGTGGTTAAAGTGGTAGTGGCAGTGTAATGAGTATAAGGTAAACCAGAAGTAGCAAAAATAGCTGTCGGAATAATAATGGCTAAAAATAAAAGAATGACTAACCCAAGCAGATACTTGGTTTGAAAAAGCGTTTTTTTCATAAAAGAGAATAATAAATTTAGGTCGATTGACTTATGGATATTATACCACGAACTCCTAATGATGACAAATAAAAAAGGGTTATCTTGCGAATAACCCCTTAATTGAACTTTTATTGCTTTAGTTTTTAAGTAAACGAATTGATGAACCATCGGAATAATAATCACCTCCGACTGAAACTGAGAATCGAAAATTATCATTACCCAAACTAGGAACATAAACTTCATTCATGTTCATAAATTGGGTAGTTGATAAAAAACCACCACTACCACCTAAACAAACAAATCCATCTAAGCGTACTCCCCCGGGCAGTGCGGTAAATCCACTACTATTAGTCGCTCCCGTATTTGGAGCATCCCAATGCGTGGTGCCGGCTTCTTTTAAAGCGCCACCAGCCACTGCATCACCACCACAGGCTTGACTCAAGGTTTCCCATTCGGCCAGGCTCGGTACATGCCAACCAGCCGGACAAATTCCGCGCGGATCAGAGATGACATAATAATTGTAAAGATACCCGTAGGTCTTTACATTATTTTGATCATTGTCGTAAGCACAGAGCGCGCCGGTAGTCAGACCATTCCAAGCGGTTTGGTCGGTCACGTTTGGAATTACGTCCCCGTTATTATAGTGAGTCACTTGTAAGTTTCCCACCATCCAAATTTGCTTTCCGATCTTGACCGTTTGATAGACGTTGCCGTCATAATCTTTGACGGTCGGCCCGGGAGTCTTGAACGAAATCACAGTTCCATA
>DAOTVW010000342.1:0-1603 GCA_034436035.1 Anaerolineales bacterium | reverse complement strand
CCAATTGACCGAGAATGTTGTACAGGGAAATTCTGACTTCCTGGGCCTTATGCAACTTATAAGCAATGGTCGTCGTCGGGTTGAATGGATTGGGATAGTTAGTCAATACTTCCAGTTCAGCGTTGCCTGTAAATTTGTATTTGTTTAAGCCCAGGGAGCTTACGATGTTGATTCCATTCACCTGATACGTATCATCGCCATCAACATAGCCGACGCTGACGGAATTGAATTGCGTGTCCGATGCTCGCGAGTAAATCTTGACCTGGAATTTTTCTCCAGGAGTGAATCCATCTCTCTCTTTAGATAACTTGTCGTCACCAAAGACTGTGATTGCAAGGTTCTCACCTTCATAAATTCCACTTCCGCATAATAAACCATCATCATTGAAGATTCCGATTTGATCACCTGGCTGCAAAACATTTTTGAGGACGTTGTCCGGGAATAGAACGACTGCGCTGTTGTCTGTCAGTTCAGGAGATCCAAAGTGGGAAGAAACGGGCACCTTCTGTACAGCAGCCTTCTTGAGTGAGAAGGAAGCTGAAGCGCCATTTGCAGGATAAACAATAGTCGCTGTGTCGCTCATCTTTATTTGATAGCCTTCTCCAGGGTTCATATTGCCAATTGAGTTGATGCTGTAGGCAGGCCAGTAAACTTGTCCTTGCCCATTTTTCACTATTATGAGTTTGCTTGAAATTGTGCCAAGAGCTGCGTCAATAGGCATAGGCTGATTTCTCAAGTACCCGATGATGCTCCACCCTTTAGGCACTGCTATAGGTGTGGACTCGGGAATCATTTGATTTCCAGTAACATTGAGAACCTGCTTACTTTGCATTTTCACCTGATACCCCTGAGAGCTTTGCCAGCTGCCGATTGAGTTGATGTTATAGGCGGGCCAATAGACATGTCCACTTCCGTCTTTGACAATAATAATATCACTCTTGATCTGGTCGAAAATGGAATCCAAGTTAGGATTGTCGGGCGATACATAGCTCGAAATAATCTGCCAGCCGGTATTAAGAGTAATGCTCTGCTGAGCTATAGAGGTGGCTGTTAGCGCACTCAACCCACTCAATCCGTTGGTAGCAAATTTGTCCGTAGCTGTAAAAGAGCCCCCGATGGAATACGCCGCAGTTGCATCAAACGTTTTTTGGTCGCTGGCTCGCCATATTTTCCACTTGAAAGACTCTCCATCGGCAAAACCATCCGGATTCGATACGCTTTGATCGTTTCCCCAAGCTGTAAGAGATACATTCGACGAGCCGTTCCATACCACGTAGCCCCCGCAGGCTAGAGTCCCGAGAGAGTCGTAAAATACCCCGATGTAGTCGCCATTAGATAAAGGCACGCCGTCTATATTGGGGTTTGAGCTTAAGGGAATTAGGATAACGTGGTTGATACCTGTGTTTGTGTAGTACCAACTGGGTCGTCTCGAGGATGAAGTAATGGATAGAGTCACCGATCTGGAAGTATTGCCGCTTCCGTTGGTTGTATTCGTGAAACTTACGTTATCTGAATATGTGCCCGACAAAAGGTTGTTTGCACTATTATTGATCGAAACAGTGACGGTGGTGTTCGATCCAGCATTGAGCGTTCCGCTTGTTTG
>DAOTVW010000341.1:0-1735 GCA_034436035.1 Anaerolineales bacterium | reverse complement strand
AGTACTGGGGTGAACCTTCAATGGAAAAGCCCAATTTTTGGAGTATGCAATATTACGGTTTGAACGCTTCTACAAAAGTCATCTACGGACAGCACGTTCCTGAGAATGACACTCAATATGGTGCACTCCGAAATACCACAAAAGGTCATTTTGGCGGAACCTATTATCGCAGATTCCACTTCCTATATGATGTGGCCCCATCCGCTTGCTTCAATGATAGCTGGATTTGGCCAAAATACGGCTACGATACCTGCCAATAAAATAACTGACTGATTGAATAAAAAAGACCCTACTCTGTAGGGTCTTTTTTCATGTATAATTAGCTTTTGCATTACTTGGTTTGTAATGCCATTACTCTTTATAATCTTGGAGCAATTTCATGACATTAACTCATCTAAAAAGCTTGATCCATAAAATTATTCTTGTACTATTCCTCATTTTTATAATGACGGCTTGTTCGAATAACTCAACACCCAAACCGATCGAATCGCTTACTCCTGAATTGAATAATGGAACACCAACCAGTTTGGCAACTGCGGTCGAGACAAATGTTACCAAAAGTCTGTACGAAAAAGGAATAAGTTTGTTGAAAAGCGGAGATCTAAAAAATGCCTTACAAATTTTTGATCAACTTGTCAAAGAAGATCCCAACAATACACTCGCTTATACTCAGAGAGGAATTACAAAATCTCAATTGGGAGATACAGAAGGCGCTATTGCAGATTTTAATAAGGCGATTGAATTGGAACCGAAAAATTATTTTGCACTAAATGCTAGAGGCAGTCTGTATGGCGATATGGATAATTTGCAGGGAGCCTTGGACGATTTTAATAGCGCTATTAGTGCGAATCCAAATTATGCCAAAGCCTATGCGAATCGAGCCAATATCTATGCTCAAATGGGTAAGTATGATGAAGCAATGGCTGATTACAACAAAGCCATTGAGTTAGAACCATCTAATCCCACCTATTTTTTTAATCGCGGCTCTGCCTATGGGGACATGGGGAAATTCGATAAAGCTATTGAAGATTATTCGAAATACATCGAAATGGTACCGGATGACCCGGGGGGATATTTCAATCGCGCTACTGCATACGCAGAGATGCAAGAATTTGATAAAGCCTTATTCGATATCAATAAGGCAGTAGAATTAGATCCCCAAAATCCTCAATTGTATTTATTACGGGGAATGATTTATGGCCAAAAAAGATTGAATGATAACGCCATTGCTGACTTTCGCAAGGTGCTCGAACTGAGCCAGGATGAAGATTTGCGCGCCCAGGCTACTGATTTGTTACAACAATTGGGTGTGTCGGTAACCCCGGTGGCACCATAAATTCTTTCGATTTGTGGTTGATTGCAATGTTCTCCTCAATTCGAACTCACTGGCGCTCATTAATTTTACTCCCGTTGGCTGTCATCTTTCTCGATCAGCTGACCAAAACCCTGGTGCGCGCCAACCTGTCTCTAGGTGAATCATGGGAGCCATTTTCCTCCCTCGGCCGCTCGATCCGCATTCTCAATCTGGATAACTCCGCCGCTGCCTTTGGTCTGTTAGGGGAAGCAGCGGGAAATTGGATTGTCTGGCTCGCGGTCGCGATCATCTCTCTGATTCTGATCTTTTATCCCCGCATTGCCCAATCGCCCACCTATATGCGGGTTGCTTTCGGATTGCTGTTAGGCGGTTTCACTGGAAATCTAATCGACCGCTTCATCCAAGGCTATGTGACTGATA
>DAOTVW010000340.1:0-4334 GCA_034436035.1 Anaerolineales bacterium | reverse complement strand
GAGACGGAAATCACCGCTGGTTTATTACAAGGTTTTAAAATGTCGCTTGATTTACAGCAGGAAAAGGACTACTGGCTGGGTACCTATGAGGTTGAACTGCAGAACGCAATCAGGGATTTCGTTAAACCCGGTTTGATTGCTTATGATGTGGGTTCGAATGTGGGCTATATTACCTTGATGCTTGCTCGTCAAGTAAATGAGACGGGGCGCGTATTTGCTTTTGAACCCCTTCCGCAGAACATCACCCGCCTGCGCCGCAACATTGACTTAAATCAACTCTCCGAAAGGGTTTCCGTATATCCTTTTGCAGTGGTGGACCGTTCCCGCCCGATAGAATTTTTAGCCGGTCCTTCGGATGATATGGGTAAAGTGGCTGGTTCAGCAGGCCGCCAAAATGTCGCTTACTCACCCTGCCTTTCTGTAACCGGTATTTCTCTCGACGATTTTGTCTTTCAACAAGGTAACCAGGCCCCTGATGTCATAAAAATGGATATTGAAGGGGGTGAAATATTGGCGTTGGATGGGATGAGACGATTGTTTACAGAAAAGCAACCCCTCATATTTCTGGAATTGCATGGGGAAGAATGTGCTCGATTTGCGTGGGACATTTTTCAGCAAGCGGGTTACAGGCTAAATCGGATGAGCCGCGGTTATCCCATTATTCCCACTGTGGACGACCTGAATTGGAAAACGTATGTTGTAGCTTTTCCTCTGCATTATAATCAGAATAGGTAGAAATGATGCACGATCAACTGCGATTAGGTATTCAACAACGAGTTTTGCCTGATTATCGAGCCGCTTTTTTTGAAGCATTAGGGCAATCGATGGAGGGAAGATTAGCCGTTTTTGGAGGCAAACCGCTTGATCGCGAAGGGATTAAATCGTTGAGCGAGTTATCTCATGCTCAACTATTTTGGGGGCGGAATTATACACTCTTTGATCCCACCCACCCCTTCTTTCTTTGTTGGCAGCATGGTCTTTTGGATTGGTTGAATTGCTGGCAACCCCACGCATTAATCGTCGAAGCAAACCCGCGTTTGTTAGCTAATCGTCGAGCGATCCAACATGTCCATAACAAAGGTGGGATCGTCATCGGATGGGGGTTGGGTGCACCGCCAATAGAGGGTATTTTTGCATCGTTACGCCAGCGGGAAAGGATCACTTACTTAAAAAGCCTTGATGGTATTATTGCTTATAGTAATAAAGGAGCAAGTCAATACCGGGCTTTGGGTATTCCGGAAGAAAGAGTGTTTGTTGCGACGAATGCTGTTTTACCAAAGCCCACCACTCCAGCACATCATCGTCCGATACCCGTTATTAGCCAATTGCAAGTATTGTTTGTTGGGAGATTGCAAAGAAGGAAGCGGGTTGATTTGCTTCTCAAAGCTTGTGCATCTTTACCAAAAGAGTTACAGCCGTTGCTTTTTATCATCGGGGATGGACCCGCTCGTCCTGAGCTGGAAAGATTAGCAATGGAAATATTGCCTGCTACGATGTTCGTTGGCGATCAGCGCGGGGAAAGTTTAGCCACTTATTTCAAACAAGCAGATTTGTTTGTCCTCCCCGGAACGGGTGGTTTAGCAGTTCAGCAAGCGATGTCTTATGCACTGCCCGTGATCGTCGCTCAGGGTGATGGTACTCAGGAAGACTTAGTCCGCCCCCAAAATGGCTGGCTCGTCCCCGCGGATGACGTGAATGCATTACAAAACGCGTTGCGCGAGGCGTTGAGCGACATTCGTGGGCTTCGAAAGAAGGGATTGGAATCCTATCGAATTGTGGCAGAAGAGGTAAATGTTGAAAAAATGGCTGAGACGTTTATCTCAGCCATCGATCGTATCTGGACTTTAGCAAAAAGTAAATCGGGTTATTGAGCGTCTAATTTTCTTGAATAACCACTTTGGTTATGACATCCCCTTGTTGGATGGCATCCACCACATCCTGCCCATTAATTACTTTACCAAATACGGTATGTTTGCCATTCAGGTGCGGTTGGGGAGAGTGTGTAATAAAAAATTGACTGCCATTGGTGTTTGGTCCGGCATTCGCCATTGAAATAACCCCTTTTTCATGCTTGAGCGGGTTGTCTTTTACTTCATCCGCAAACTGATATCCTGGACCACCACGTCCTGTGCCGGTGGGGTCACCGCCCTGGATGACAAAATTGCTGATCACGCGATGAAACGTTACCCCATCATAAAAACCTTGCCGAGCCAGGAAAACAAAATTATTAACAGTAAGAGGTGCATATTGTGGATAGAGCTCTAATTCGATATTGCCGCGTGTTGTTTGAATTTCCGCGTGAATATTTTTATCCACATCAATCGCCATTTGCGGTGGATGTTTCCATTGTAAAGTTGCCATTAATCAAATCCTTTCTTAATTTTGACGTGTTTATTTAGCCTACGTGCTATTACAAGAATCAATTATGCAGCTGAAAGACGGCAGTAGAAGATGAATCAACATTGTACCGTATTATGTCATGGGTAGGAATAGCAACTGTCATTGCGCATGAAGCAATCTCACCCTTGATATCGGGGTTTGTTCCGTGAAGTGCCCTTGCGATGACGGCGAAAATAGTTACTATAATCGCTGATTTGATTTTTACCTTATTATCCTGACCCCTTGAGGATATAATCGGCTATGGCTGACAATTTATTATCTATTCCCTCCAAAGCAGATCATACTCGTAAAAAGTAAATTCCCTATTGCCAAGATGGTTTATTCGAAGTAATCTTAACCTATGCGGATTGTTTTTTTAGCAGACGGTCGTTCTCCAATTGCGATTAACTGGATACGTTATTTTTGCGATCAAGGGGATGAGGTGCATCTCGCCTCGTTTTATCCTTGCCAAATCGCTCTTCCCTTGGCGTCCCTCAAAATCATCCATTTACCATTTTTAGTTGCCGGGGATTACACTGTCCCGGCAGAGAAGAAATTATTAAGCCACCTTTTACCGGTTCAAATCCGAACAGCGTTGCGTCAACGTCTTGTGCCGTATGGGATAAACAAGGCAGCCATGGAATTCCGGGAGTGGGTGCAACAAATTCATCCACAGCTCATTCATGCCTTGCGCATTCCTTATGAGGGAATGGTCGCAGCCGCAGCTGATCTCGATGTGCCGTTGATTGTCTCTGTCTGGGGGAATGATTTCACACTGCATGCCCCCTCGACACCTCGGATGGGAAAGCTCACCCGGCAAACTTTGGAGCGCCTCGATGGACTTTTCGCTGATTGCCAACGGGATATCAAATTGGCGAAAGCCTGGGGGTTCCCGCTGGATCGTTCCGCTCAAGTTTTTCCCGGTGCAGGAGGGGTGCGGCGGGATATTTTTCGTCCCCCAACCCACCCTGCGATCCGTGAGAATGGGCCATTATTGATTCAGCCACGGGGGATCCGGGCTTATGTGCGCAATGACGTTTTTTTTCAAGCCATCGCGAAAGTGCAATCCCAAATTCCTGAACTGCGTGTGATCTGCCCTGCCATGGCGGGTGTAAAAGAAGCTTTAGGATGGGTAAAGAAATATCATTTGGAAAAGGTCGTTCAGCTATATCCGCGCCAGACGCCGCCAGAAATGGCGAAGCTTTTTCAGCAAGCCCACATAGCAGTTTCATTGACAGAGCATGACGGAACGCCCAATACACTCCTGGAAGCGATGGCATGTGGATGCTTTCCCATTGTCGGCGATTTAGAATCCCTTCGGGAATGGATCACGCCCGCGATTAATGGCTTAGTTACCCCGGCAGACGACCCGTCATTGGCAGCCGATTTAATCCTCGATGCCTTTGAGAATAATGAACTTCGCGAAAAAGCCGCTCAGATCAATGTGGCGTTGATCGAAAAGAGAGCGGATTATTTCAAGGTAATGGAAAAAGTGAGACAAGTATATTCAGCAGTAGCTGGAGTGGATTCTTGAGGGATTAAATGGATTGAAGCGCACGGATTTCAGGGGCAATTTAGTCTATACCTGCGTCAGTGGTTGATCAGCGGTGATAACTCATCATTGCAACACCAATGATGGATAAAATAATTCCCAGAAAATTGATCAGGCTGATTTTCTCATGGAGCAAGAGAAACCCTAAACCAACCAAAGAGATATTAATAAAGACACCGGTCACCAGATTTCCGCTACTCAAATTCCAGCCATAGCGATACATTAATAGAAAGCCGATTTCCATCAGGAAAATACATCCAGCCAAAATCAATTGAATGTAATTTAGTTTACGGATATGGGAGATAATCCCGCCTGGTATGGGGAATAGTAGTAGGGCAATAAACGTGAACCCTAGCACTGCCAGATAAATACCCAAGACATTGACAAATGGATTAATCGAGGG
>DAOTVW010000339.1:0-2773 GCA_034436035.1 Anaerolineales bacterium | reverse complement strand
ACCAATCTATAAATATGAGAGACTTCAATGCAACCTATCCTTGAAATTAACCTTACTACCAAAACTTTTCGTTCAATTGAAATTCCAGAAAATTGGGTAAATGAATACATCGGGGGATCTGCTCTCGCGGCGAGAATATTGTTCCCTGAATTAAAAAAAGAATTAGATCCACTCTCTCCAGAAGCACCATTGTTATTCATAACTGGTCCATTAACAGGGACTGTTGGTCCAGCAGTTGGTCGATTTGTTGTTTGTGGAAAGTCACCAGCAACGCACTTATGGGCGGAATCAAATTGCGGTGGTTTTTGGGGAGTTGAGCTTCGTAAAACGGGTTACGATGGTTTATTGATCCGAGGTCAAGCAGATCATCCAGTGTATATTGTCCTCAATAATGGAGAGGTTGCTTTAAAAGATGCGCAACCTTTTTGGGGAATGGAAACATATGCAACCCAAAGGGCAATCCAGGCCGACCTTGGGACATCTAACTTTCGAATCGCGGTTATTGGGCAAGCCGGCGAGAGACAAATCCCATATTCAATGATTCTTACTGACCATGGTCGAGTAGCGGGTAGAACTGGTTTAGGTGCAGTGCTTGGTGCGAAAAAAATTAAAGCCATTGCAATAAAGGGTGATAAACCCATCCCTATAGCCAATGAAAAGAATTACGAAAAACTGAGGGCAGAAATCAACCGGACGTTACGGTCAGATACGCAAACACAGGTATTGAGGGAATTAGGCACAGCTGGTGCAGCAGATTATTTTGACTACTTAGGATTAATGCCCAAAAAATACTATCACCAAAGTATCTACGATGGCGCCAGAAATGTATCTGGAGCACAAATTGCTGAAACTATTCTTAGCGGTGTCAGCGCTTGTCATGGTTGTGTCATTGCTTGTGGTCGAGTCGTGAAATTAGATGACGAACAGAAACACAAAGGTCCAGAATACGAAACATTGGTTGGATTTGGCCCAAATTTATTAATAGATGACCCAAAAACAATCACGGTATTAGGTGAAATGTGTGATCGTTTTGGTCTTGATACTATCAGCACCAGTAACACAATTGGACTCGCCTATCATCTCTACAATCTTGGAATAATCTCCACGAAGGATACGGATGGCATTGAATTAAATTGGGGCGATCCTATTCCAGCAAGAATCCTCATCGAAAAAATTGTTCAACGGGAAGGATTTGGAGAGATATTGGCCAGGGGAGCAAAGAGCCTGGCTGAGAAATTTGGTGCAAGCGAGGAAGCAGTTCAAGTAAATGGATTAGAAGTGCCCTACCACGACCCAAGAGGTGGTTCGGGAATGGCTTTAGTTTACGTAACCTCACCAAGAGGTGCATGCCATAACCAATCCGATTATTTCTTTGTTGAAATTGGTCAAATAGAAGAAAATATCGGAATTGAAGCATATCCAAGACACGGCGGGGCTGAAAAGGCGCCTAATGTAGCCAAACATCAAAATTGGCGATCAATTTTTAATAGCCTGGTGATGTGTATTTTTGCCAACGTCAGCGCTGATGATATTACAAAATTAGTTGAAGCGGCAACAGGTTATGAATATGGTATAGATGGATTAATGATAATCGGAGAGCGAGCTTGGAACCTCAAGAGAATCATTAACCTCAACCTTGGTATTGGTTCTGGTTTTGAAGACCTACCAAAAGTATTTCAACATCCGTACCCTGACGCATCCGGGGAATTAGAAAACTTTGCCCCTGATATCAAAAATATGTTGAAAAGTTATTACCAGGCACGGGGTTGGTCTACAGACACCGGCGTTCCAAGTGATGATAAGTTAAAGGAATTAAACTTAATCTGGACCCGTTCCTCGGATTAATTTCCATTAGGACAGGAGGTCGATATGAAATTTGTTACAGTAAATGAGATGAAGGCAATCGAAGAAGAAGCCAATCAAAAAGGCCTTACCTACGAATTGATGATGGAAAATGCTGGAAGAAATCTGGGAGAAATAGTTGAGAGAGAATATTCTGCCCAAAAAGTTGGAGGTGTTCTCGGTTTAATCGGTGCAGGAAATAATGGCGGGGATACGCTGGTAGCATTAGCCTATTTACTCGATAACGGATGGCGCGCCACCGCTTATATGGTCAAGAAACGGGATAATACCGATCCATTAGTTGAAAGGCTTTTGCAAAAAGGTGGAAAGATTTTTTCGGTTGATCAAGATGAAGACTTGATCAAATTAAAAATATTACTGCACGAAAATGATGTAGTTTTGGATGGTATTTTAGGAACAGGCTTTCATTTACCTTTACGTCCAGATATTGCACGCATACTAAAAACTACAAAAGATACCATTGCTGAAGTCTTTGATCCTCCATTTGTTGTTGCAGTAGATTGCCCTTCTGGAGTTGACTGCGACACGGGAGATGCCTCTCCTGAAGTTATACCAGCAAATTTGACGGTTACAATGGCAGCTATCAAAATCGGGATGATGCGGTTACCTGCGTTCAAGCTATGTGGCAAAATTGAATTAGCTGGTATTGGAAATTTAGAGACGCTGGAAAACTGGATAAAAATAAAGCGCTTTATTATTGATTCCGATTGGATTGATCAAAAATTGCCAGCTCGCCCAGAAGATTCTCATAAGGGAACATTCGGAACTACCCTGATCATTGCCGGCAGTAAAAATTATACCGGAGCAGCTTATCTTGCTGCAAAAGCAGCATATTTGAGTGGATGTGGCTTAGTCACTCTTGCTGCAATTGATGATGTACACCATGCATTGGCGGGTCAGCTGCCAGAGG
>DAOTVW010000338.1:0-6635 GCA_034436035.1 Anaerolineales bacterium | reverse complement strand
ATCGTTCTCTTTTATGGTACCATAAAAGGACCTTTAAGGTCAAGGATTTCGATGGGGAAAGGACTAGATGTAAAAAGACTGGGTTAAGGAGGATCGGGACGGGAAGAAGGAGGAACTTAACAAAAGGCCTCTTTTGTTAAGCGGTAGGGGAGGTGACACACTGAAGGATCATTGTTTTTGCCGCCCCATGTAATACGCGGTTCAGGCCGTACAGGAGGTTCAGGAGGCCAAGGCTTTTCTGCCTTCAAAGCAGGCCTATCTCGTTGTAGGCATTAGACGTAGTGCCCCCTGCCTTATTGCGTTTGCGTTCGGCCTGAGAGCCTTGCAGTAAATTAAAAAGCTTTTTCCGAATTATTGGCGCACTACCTTACTTTGGTTGACAAAGAATTTGTGTCAGCTTATAGTTTGTTTGGAGGTGGTTGTATGAAATTTATACGAGTTATTACATTATTGGAGTTGGTTTTGTTGTTTGGTTGTAGCCTTGGATATAGCCAAACTAGCAATTTGAAATTCGGGTTATCAGCCTTTCCTCCAACTTTGGATCCGCATATCTCGGGAGGCACTGCAGCTCGTACGGTTAAGTTAACAGTCTACGAAGGGTTGTTTTCCTATACTTCAGAAGGCGCTATTCAACCCCAGTTAGCGCAATCTTTTGAGATAATCGATCCTACTACTTATGTGTTTCATTTGCGACAGGGAGTAAAGTTTCACACAGGTGAGGAGCTAACGGCTTCTGACGTGGTTTACAGTTTTAAGCGTATTTTGGATCCTGCGACAGGGGCCGTTCTCAAGGAGACCCTCGGGATCATTGACAAAATTGATGCACCTGATAAATATACTGTGGTTATAACTCTTAAAAGCCCATTTGCCCCGCTTTTGGAAGTCCTTGCTACACCAGAAGCCAGCATTGTGTCTGAGAAATGGATGACATCCGGCCCAGATCTCAAGAGCACGATGAACGGTACAGGGCCATTTAAGCTCGTGCGAATTACTCCTGGTGTCGAAATACTGGTTAGCAGAAATGAAAATTATTATATACCAGATCTTCCGAAAACTGACTCCATTCTCTTTCAAGTCTTTGCTGACGCAGATGCACGCTTAAATGCTTTGCTTACGCGAGCTGTTGACATTATTGAATACGTTGAATGGCGCCAAATCCCCATCTTAGAAAATAACCCCGAATTTCGTGTCGATTTAAAGCCCGCTTTTTTCCAAATCCTTTCCATAAACTGCAATGCAGGCCCCCTTGCAGATCCCAGGGTTAGACGTGCGATTAGCTATGCGATAAATCGCGAGGAAATTGTCGCCGCCTGCTTTGAAGGGTACGCTGAGCCATTATATGGAGCGCTCATTCCTAAGGGACACTGGGCTTATAATGAAGATCTCGCGCATTATTTCGAGTACAATCCTACAAAAGCTAAAGAACTGCTGGCTGAGGCAGGTTATCCTGAAGGCTTTTCAGTAAAGCTTCTTGCCACTTCTGCTTATAGCACACATTGGTGTCCAGCAGAAGTTATCCAAGCACAACTAGCAAAAGTGGGGATTAAAGTAGAGCTCGAGCTTGTCGATTGGCCGACACGGGTGCAGAGGCGTAGTGATTGGAATTATGAAATCGCATCTGACGGCCTATCTGGTTATTACAGTGACCCCGATTTTTACTACGCTTATTTCTACGGAAAGGGCTCTCGCTATTGCCATCCCCCATATTTTGATGACCCGGTGGTTAATGATTTGCTTGACCGAGGACGAGCTACACTTGACACGGAGGAAAGGAAAAAGATCTATCATGACCTTGAGGCTCGATTACTTGAGTTGTCCCCGTGGATTTTCCTTTGCTATCGATTGCAACCATATGCATATCATAAAAACGTTCATGATTTCACCCAACTCTTGGGCTTCTTAAGTCCATATACAGGCGCGGTGCTCAAGTACGTATGGATTGAACATTAAAGGTGCATAGACTATCATAAAGAGAGTATACTGCCCCACTTGAGTGGGGCAGTATACTATATGACTACGTATTTGATTCGCCGCGCGTTTGTTACAATGGGTGTCTTATACCTCATTGCAACCCTGGCCTTTTTCTTTCCGCGGCTCCTTCCGGGCGATCCTGTACTCCTCCTCTTAGGCGAAGCGGGATCCACAGCTTCGGAAGAAGCTATAATAGCACTTAGACAAAAATTAGGTCTTGATAAGCCAATCGCAAAGCAGTACGCTACGTGGCTCATCGACATTGTACATGGAAATTTCGGAGAGTCACTATTTGGCTATGGGCAAATACAAAAGCTTCTTTTCTCTAGGCTCCCGAATTCGTTAGAGTTGATATTATTTTCTTTGGCCTTAGCTTGCTTATTGGCAATACCCTCAGGAATTTTGGCAGCATATTTTAGACGATCCAAAATTGATCTTGCGGTTAACCTCCTTTCTACCGTTGGCATTGCTGTGCCCGTATACGTTCTAGCTGTTATACTTATTCTTATTTTTGCTCTCAAATTAAGATACTTCCCTGCAGGAGGATATATTGCCTTGGGTTCTAACCCGATAGAACATTTCAAATATTTGTTATTACCAGTATTTACACTGGCCCTTAATCAATGGGCCCTTTTCGCGCGCATGACGCGCTCATCAGTCTTGGAGGTTCTACACGAGGGTTATATTCAAACTGCGCGCGCCAAAGGCTTAGCAGAGTCAAAAGTAGTAATGCAGCACGCCCTTCGAAACGCACTTATACCTATTGTTACACTTATTGGACTTCAAATCGGGCGTTTGTTAGGCGCAACCGTTTTAGTGGAATCGATTTTTAATTGGCCTGGAATTAGTTCTTTATTGTTAGAAAGTGCTACTCGCCGCGATTACCCTATCATTCAGGCTCTTCTAGTAGTTATAGGGGCGTTAGTTTGTTTGATAAATTGTGTTGTCGATATAACATATGGATTGCTAGATCCACGTATTAGATATGATTAATTTATTCAGAGATTTGCGATTTATAATAGGACTGACACTTTTAGGAGGTATTTTGATAGCAACGCTTGCTGTGCCAATATTACCTTTACCTGATCCCAATACTATGAATATTTCTTGCCGTCTGCAAAACCCCTCACATGCTCACATATTTGGTACAGATGAATATGGCCGCGATTTGTTGGCACGTGTGCTAGTCGGGACAAGGACGTCGTTAGCGATCTCCCTTGGAGCCACAATCTTAGCCGCATTCTCAGGAACTGTTCTAGGAGTGGTCAGTGCGCTGGCTCGCAGTTATATCGACACTTTATTGATGCGATCTGTAGATTTACTGTTAACTTTCCCCCCCATAATTGTAGCAACAATTGTCGTCGGTTTATTTGGCGGCAGTGTGGTCAACCTCGTTCTTGTTTTGGGAATTTTGCAGATGCCTGCGTTTGCTCGACTTGCCTATGGTGCGACGAAAGTTGTCCAGGGGATGCCTTTTCTCGAGGCTGCACAGGCGATTGCCGTTCCTAAAATGCGCCTACTTCAACGATATATTTTGCCGAATATTCTGTCACCCTTATTAGTCCAATTTTCAATAACTGTTGGTACAGCAATGTTATTGGAATCTGGGTTGAGTTTCCTAGGAATAGGGGTCAAGCCCCCAACCGCCTCCCTAGGCCAAATAATTGGCAGAGCGCGTGGTTACATGGCTATGACCCCTTCATATATAATTTTCCCTTCTCTCTTACTTTCTTGTTTAATTTTTTCTTGTAATCTTTTAGGCGATGCATTGCGTGATTATGTTGACCCCAAACTTCTGCGCGCAAAAAAATAAATTTTGGAGGTGATTATGCAGATACAAAGGTTAAGCTGGACGAAGTTTGCAGAACACCAAAAGGGTATACAGTGGGCTATAATTCCAGTTGGAGCAGTCGAAGCATATGGTCCACATTTGCCCTTGGGCACCGATGGGCTCGTTGCAGAACGTTTAGCTGAATTAGTCGCGCTCGAATTTCCTGCCTTTATCACCCCGCTGATACCAGTAGGTTATTCTTCAACTTTTCTGGAATATCCCGGAACGCTCAGCGTTAGTCCAAATTCTTTGCAAAACTATTTACTCGATGTCGCTAACTGCTTAGTTCACCATGGAATCAAAAAAATCTTATTTCTAAATGGTCATGCAGGAAACGTCCAAAGCATTGGGTATGTTATGGAAGAATTGCAATCACAACACAATGTATTTTGTATACAAATTGATATCTGGCGCTTTTTAAGGCCTTTTGCAGAAGGGGTAGTAGATGACATAGAGCAAGCTATGGGACATGCCTCTGAATTGATGACAAGTGTGATGCTTTATTTAATGCCTGAATTAGTGCAAAAAGAAGCTATTCCGTCAAAAACTCCGTCAGTTACTAAAAAACAGCTGGGAGTTATTACTGTACAGCGGCTCAACCCGCGGATAAACTCTGCTGTGAACGGAAATCCGCAAGCTGCTAGCGCAGAAAAAGGGAGGAAAATAGTGCAGGCTGGTGTAAATGCATTGATAGAACTTATGCACCACTATAAATAAAAGGAGGCAAAATGTTAGTTGGCGTTGTGCAAATGTGCAGCGGGGAGGATAGAGAGGGTAATCTGGCAAAGGCTGAACGTTTCATCTCAATAGCCGCTCAACAAGGCTGCAAATTGGTAGTCTTGCCCGAGCACTTTTCGTTCCGAGGCAAAGACACACAACTGCGTGCTTACGCAGAATCTATACCAGACGGCCCGGTATCTCAGTGGGCACGGAATCTCGCTCAGAAGCTGAAGATTTGGTTATTAGCTGGCACTATACCTGAAAGGGATGGCGAAAAAATTTATAATACCAGTATGTTAATCAACCCAGAAGGGCATATAATCGCGCGATATCGCAAAATTCATTTGTTTGACGCTGTAATCCATGGAGCCGTGTACAAAGAGTCTGCAGTTTTTTCTCCGGGGCATACCCCTTGTGCTGTAGAGACCCCCTTGGGGAAGCTAGGGCTATCCATTTGTTTTGACATCCGTTTCCCAGAGCTTTATGTTACATTAACAAGGATGGGGGCAGAAATTTTGCTCGTGCCCGCTTCTTTCGCTCTGTATACAGGCAAGGATCATTGGGAGCCACTGCTACGTGCGCGAGCCATTGAGAACCAGGCATATGTAGTAGCAAGCAATCAGGTCGGAGAATCCCCAGAGAAGAAACTCAGTCTTGGTCGTAGCGCTATCATTGATCCTTGGGGCGTCGCTATAGCTCAAGCTTCCGATGTCGAAACAGTAATATGGGCCGAGGTAGATGTGCAATATTTGCGAAATATTCGATCAACCTATCCTTTTATGCAGGCAAGAAACTGGACAATTTAACATGGTGTACGCATTTTATAATGCATCTGTTTTATCCATCTCAGAGCTTGTTATATTAAATTATTGAGTTTATAGGCCACGATAGTGGCCAGATGATTAGGCTTCTAGAGAGCGGATCTGCTCTTTGGCCAAGGCATTCACTGGTTTCGGTGTTTGCGGAGACCATGAGCGCAGAGTGCATGCAGGCAGAGGGAAAGGATTTTTAATTTGTAATCTTTTCCTTCTGGTCGCTCTAGGTTGGATGATTCCTGCTGCTGAAAGTGGCCCCCTCATGTCCTCTACGATAGCTATTTGCCCAACGGGAATTCACAGACCGCCTGGGGTCGCTTGCGTGGTGGGCATGAGGAAAAGAACGACCCTATTCGATACTGGCGAGGACACCGAGACCCTCCTTTCCAAAATGGCGACCTTTGGGATTGACCCCCACCGGACCGAGATCGGGGTGCTCTCTCACATACATGGCGATCACACTGGGGTCTCTTCGGCCTCCTTGAGCTAAACAATGCGCCCGTAGTCTACCTTCGCGCCCCTATCCCAAAAGATTTCAAAGAGAGAGTCAGGATCTGTGTGGCTTAAGCCGTAAAGATACAAGGTCCCACGGAGATCATTCCCGGCGTTTGGTCGACTGGTGAGATGGGAACTGGGATCAAGGAGCAAGCATTGGTGGTGCAAAGTCCTAAAGGGCTCCTAGTGGTCACCGGCTGTGCCCACCCCGGGGTGGTGAATATGGTCAAAAGAGCGAAGGAAATCACGGGTGACAAGATCCACCTTGTGGTCGGGGGCTTCCACATGGCTGGGATGTCCCAAAAGCAAATCCAGGAAGTCATCCGAGCCCTCCAGGAGCTTGGGGTGGAGGAAGTTGCCCCTTGCCACTGCTCCGGTGACCTCACCCGCCAACTCTTCCACGAGGCTTATGGTGACCCTTTTTATCTCGCCGGCGTCGGCTGGTCCATCGAGCTCAGTCCCAGTTCATAAAGAGTTTTTGGGCTAGCTGATCCCTGGGATCCAGACGAAAAAGAGCCTTCTAGCTCTAAGTAGCACTTCGCCCATTAACCTAAAGAGCAAAAAGAAGACAAAAAGTCGTGAGTCTAACTTAGTAGAAATTAGACCCCTTGTTGCGACACATGCCGCAACAAGGGGAGCGAAAGTTTGGGGCTACCTAAGAGGATTGGAACAACGACTGTTACAATTTGCATCCAATTGTAAGAAGCTCTAAGGCCGATAAATGCGGTCCGCACGAGGCAAATGGGAGGAAACCTTTCAGCCCACGCGGCTTCTGAAACCTTGGGGGGAAGGCGCCCCTTTAA
>DAOTVW010000337.1:0-2245 GCA_034436035.1 Anaerolineales bacterium | reverse complement strand
TGCTGTGATAAAAACTCCAAAGATGTTTGCTATAAGTGATAAGAACCAAAAAACTAATGCACCGAAATAAAACAACATGTCCGCTATCCAAATTCCCGTCGCTTGAGGTGGGGTAAACGTGTTAGTTTGCGACAGTTGGAGTAACGCATTCCCCCCGAAAATCACACCTTCGAATAGCAAAACGAAAAGTGTGAAATAAATGACTTTGATGGATGAGAGGCTCATCTGAGAAACACCTTATAACCCGCGAGTGTGATGAGTATCAAAATAATCACAGCAAAGATTGTGATGTCAATCAAACCAAAATAGAACGTCGTGACGCCTCCAATACCGAAAGATGGGATGAGAGCCTCAGAACCTAGGCCAAATCTCGCAAATGCTAACATCAGTCCAAAAGTGATGATGAGAAAAACCACAATCCCGCCAACATCCCCATATCCCCATGTAATAAACGCGTTTCGGATATTATTTCCTATTGCAGTTGATGGAGTTGTGATAGTCTGTCCACTCCATGGGGTTGAGCCGTTGTAATTGTATGTGTAACTCCCGTTTGTCACAGTCACAGCACCGCCACCCGTTTGCCCACCAGTCCCCACTCCCGTCCCTAAGTCTTGGTATGTGTATGAGAAAGATGCTCTGTAGGTCCAGAGAGAACCTTCCTGTGTGAAATCCATGGTATCGGTGTATGGTTTATAATAGGTATCCACATTTGGTGTGCCATAACCTAATTGCACAACTGTATCTGGGATATATGTAATGGGAACAATACCGAGCCTGATGTTTCCATTGCCAACCATTATCTCAGGGTTGATTGTGACTTTGACAGTGGTCGCCGTTGTGAGATTCGTGATGTAAGTGTATTTCAGGGTATTGCCGTTGAAAATGAGCCATTTAATCGTGAGCGGGTAAGTGGAATTCACTCCTGTGACGTTCAAATCCACTCCCAAACTCATTATTTTGATATCACTCGATGATGGGAATCCCAGTTTGAAATAGTAATAGGTGTTATTTGTGATGGTTTGATATCCTGTGACGCTCCCGCTCTGTCCTACTCCCCCACCTCCTGTTTCTCCCCCGCTCGCTTGTATTCTCGTCAAAGTATACATGTTGAGTTGATTCGACGGATAAGTTGTCCATTCCGCCCTCACGCTCCCATCAATGTAATTGCTCCATCCATACATCTCCTTGTAATAATCAGGTCCTTTTGTGCTCGTTGTTGTTAGATAAGTTTCGTATATCCAGTTTGGATTGATGAGGACAGGGTAATTCGGGTCACTTACTTGTGATGCTGATGCTGATGTGATTTGATAATTGTTGTTGTAACTTAACGTGATTGTGTATTTGTATTTGTCACTATACAGAGATTTATAATAGGATATTCCGTATTGGTTTGCATCAGTTTTAAATGCCCACACCGCACCCATCCCATTGCCTACTGCACCTTCAGGGTTGGGAATATCGATGGTTTGAACCGAGAAAGATGCTCCTCCGCTGAAAAACACATTTACAATTCGAGCCGCTCCGCCTGAAGTAGGTGCACCCATTACGGTCACAGCACCGCTATACGCTCCTGTTGAAACATCAAAACTTAGGTCGCTCCTAATCACACGTAAAGGATAATTTCTGTTGAGGGATACACCTGTGGTGCTGGTGTAAGTGGTCACAGAGCCATCGCTTAACCTCACAACTTTCATGTAAGTGTTTGTGTCTGTGAAATAAAGACCTGCAAAAGCATAAGCGGTAGTTTTGTCGCTACCATTCCACACATAAGTAGCAAATACGCCTTGTGGTGCTCCAGAATACGCAGTATAACCATATGCTAACATTGTAGCATCCCATTTTTTAATTTCATGCCAAATTCCATAGCCTACCCAGAAAACAAAATAACCAATATAATTATTGTCGGCTACAATCTGCAGACCATAATTTGCCGTTAACGATGTATAAGTATTAAGCGTTGTTGTCTGTCCAGTTTCCACGTTGTAATACCAAAATCCCAGATAACCTACAATAACTATTTTATTTGTGTGAGGATATATCGCATGAATAACATTTGATGATGAGAATCTGGTCACAATTGTTCCTGATGGCAATCTTTCATAAAGATAATTACCGCTGGCCCAAAAAACATGTATTCCATCACCCATTTGATATACTATTATTTTGTTATTGGGGGAATATGCTGGAAAACCATAATCTGTTGTAGCAGACCAAAAAAGGGTCGGTTGTATATCATCACATTTTA
>DAOTVW010000336.1:0-1724 GCA_034436035.1 Anaerolineales bacterium | reverse complement strand
ACCGCCATGAACGCTATTATCAACTCTCAGACCGCATTGAATACTGTTGTCAACTCCAGCACCGCCATGAACGCTATCGCAGCTTCCAGCACCGCCATGAACGCTATCGCAGCTTCCAGCACCGCCATGAACGCTATTATCAACTCTCAGACCGCATTGAATACTGTTGTCAACTCCAGCACCGCCATGAACGCTATCGCAGCTTCCAGCACCGCCATGAACGCTATTATCAACTCTCAGACCGCATTGAACGCCGTCAAAAACAATTCAACTGCATGGAACATTTTTATTAACGGTACAGGCTTAACAGCAATACAAGTCCCAACAATGACTTCAAACACTGCACCAGAGGGGACCGCATCCGCAAGCAGTATTCAAAACTCTTCCTACGATGCATTCAAGGCTATGGACAAAAACACCGGCACGCAATGGAGAGCTGCATCTGGACCACCACAGTGGCTACAATATCAATTCACATCGCAAGTGTTTGTTCATACTATTCAGATCACCGGGGCTGGGACTTCAGGGAACCAGAACAATCCTAATTCTATCACTATACAGGCCAGCAATGATGGGACAAACTTTGTGGATGTAGCGACCTTCAGCCAAGAATTCACAAGCACCGCTACGACACTTTACATAGCTCATACGAATTATTTCCAATATTGGAGAGCAAAAGTGAATACTACTGTTGGTGGAACCAATGCTCCTTACATCGCAGAATTGAATCTTGTAGGGTTTTTAAAGCCAAACTAAGGAGGTGTAAAAAATGGATAGACTGTTCGTTATCATCGGGGCAGATGCAAGAGTTCAGGGTTTTACCAGCTGGGAAGATTATATCCAAATCCACCCAGATGTTCAGCTTATAGAGATAGACGAAAATCACGAGGTCTGGCTCTCCGAAACCCCCCAAGACTATGTATATAGGAATGGAACCTTCATCAAGGAGCCCACGAATGCTTAAATATTTACCCCTCTTCCTTCCGCTACTCCCTTGAAAGAAAACCCGTTGTCACCATGCGCATAGCCACAAACGAGGTCATAATCCGAAGGCTCTCTCCGCTACCGAAAGATCCTCGATAGATCCGGCTTCACCCGTGTTATCCCAGAAATCTTTGCCGAAACAATCAAATTTTTATCCAAGCCAGCTCCTAAAGATCATACTTTCTCCAACCAAGAAAGCCCTATCTCAACCCAATCTACCTCTTTAGACCTACCTCTTAACTATTCCAGCGATGATTTTGCCACTCAAGACCTACGCTTACTCCTTGAAGATGATGCAGAAGACCTACCTTTTTAACAATTTTTATGCCCAAAACCCAAAAAATGACCTCAAAAAACATGTCAATTTTTTCGAAATTTTTGACATCTACAAACTTAGAATTCATAAGCCCTACCAGACATCGCCCTTACCAATTGATATTCCTTTTGACATATCCCCTATATCACAAAGCCCTTTCTCCGCAACCTTTACAAGTTCTACGCTAAATTTAATGTCCTTCCTTACCAAGTCACTGCTTTTTATACCATTACCATGTCCCGCTCTTTCCCACCTCATCCCTCCCTGTCCCACATTTTGCAAAACTATGCAATTTTTTTTGCAAAACTATGCAATTTTTTTTGCATCATCCATGCAATTTACTTATTTTTCTGGATTCTCAAAATCTTTTAATCCCTCTCTACAAGTAGCAAAGGAAAGATTGTATCTCCTTGCCTTTTGATAA
>DAOTVW010000335.1:0-6443 GCA_034436035.1 Anaerolineales bacterium | reverse complement strand
GTCCCAATACCGACATTCACACTGGCAGTCGCGCCGTTCAATCCGGCAATGCTCCCAAGAACCAGGCTGTTGGAACTGGAGACATAGGAGTTAGCGCCTATCGCCGTGGCGTTGGTGACAGGGTTATGGGTCGGGTCGCTTCCCGGGTTGAGGTCGGCATTGAATCCGACAAAGGTGTTGGAGGACTCGACCGTGTTGTGATAGCCGGCAGAATAACCGGAAAAGGTGTTGGATTGGCCGGTGATGTTGGAATAGCCGGCGTAGACGCCGAAAAAGGAGTTGGAATTTCCGGTGGTGTTGGAATAGCCGGCGCCAACACCGGAAAAGGTGTTTCGATAGCCGGTGGTGTTGGAATAGCCGGCGCCATAACCGGAAAAGGTGTTGGATTTGCCGTAGTTGTTGGAATAGCCGGCGTAGGCGCCGAAAAAGGAGTTGGAATTTCCGATGGTGTTGGAATAGCCGGCGCCAACACCGGAAAAGGTGTTGTAATCGCCGGTGGTGTTGGAATAGCCGGCTAAATAACCGGAAAAGGTGTTGTAAGTGCCGTAGTTGTTGGAATAGCCGGCGTAGCCGCCGAAAAAGGAGTTGTAGTTGTTCCCCGAGTTACTGGATCCCGCCCCGGTGCCGAAGAAGTTGTTGGATTGTCCTTCCGTATAGGCTGACGCCATGCCGGCCCCAACCGCAAGCAGCAGGACCAGCACGAAAAGGCCGGAAATCAACTCAACCGCCAGGCCCCTGCGCCGCATTCCACTACGGGAGATTAAAAGACCGCCCTTGTGTGTCAACAAACCATTCGCCGTGTGTAAATCTACAAAATGCCCTTTCATGTCCTTTCTCCTTTCTTTTTTTAAGATACTACTCCAATGAAACTGAGACCGGTTTTAATCCGTAACCGAATACCTGTGATGATAATTATAATAAGTCATAGTTGGGGATTGTTAAATATCTATAAACAAAAAAGTCTGGGTAGTGTCTTATCGCAAAGTATCCAGAATACAAGGCAGGTTTGCCATCGGAAAGCTTTGCTCAGAGATTTACGGAAATTTCAAAAATGTTATTTCAGCAGCAGCGTAGCAACCATGAAATAGAAAAGATCACCTATTACTGTGACCGCGCGTCCAAGCACCACGACCATCAGTAACTCAGCCTGCCCAACGTGTACGCCAAGCAAAAACAGCAACACCACTTCTCTGATTCCCATTCCGGCGGGTGCGCCCGGAGTGACGAAACCCGCAAGCCAGGCGATCACATACGCTCCACACAGGGTGATCAAGACAGGCAATGTGAATGCAGAAGGCGCAACAATTTTCAGGATACCGATAAACATCGCGGCCGAAACGAAAAGGAAGGCCATCTGCCATATTAGAGCGGCAGCGACCGAAGGGGAAAGCAGTTGACGCAAGGCGGCGAAAAGCGCCCCTGTCATTACCAGAAAAAGAACGGCTGACAGCCAGGGCGAGAGCTCTACCCACACCAGCGGAATAGCAAGAACGCCAAACAGGGCCCCTCCAATGGCCAACATTCCCACCTCCCATAAAGCGGATTTGGCCAGAGGCCGGGCTGGCAACCCGACCGCCATGCCCAAGGCTTGACGGCCTGCCAGGTGAAAGATGTTGCCTGGAATGTATTTAGCGACTTGAGACAGACCGTAGGTCTTGAGTGCCCATTGCCAGTTAGCCTTCACTTCAAAGAATGCCAGCAGATGCCACCAGGCGCGGGCCAGCAGGACATTTGCCGCTCCATATACAAGCACCATCAGGCCGATGATCGACCAGGCGGTGATATTGAGGCAAGAAAAACTGATCTGTCCCGCATAAGCAAAGAGCCGCAGGACAACAAACACCACACCGAGCAGGCCAAGCAGACTGCCAACGGCATGAAACCAGTATTTCAAAGAACGATAGTCGGCCAACAGATTAACTCCTTGCCCTGCAAAGCAGCATCGTCCATGGCAATGGGGTCCTGATCTCTACGATATCGAAGTAATTACCGACCAGTTCATTGAATTTACTGCTCGACCAATGCTGGATATGACCAGGCGTGTTGCCAAAGCTTTTCAGATACTTTCCCCGAACCATATTGAGGACGCGCCAGATCGGTTCGCGAGGAACGCTCAGGATGAGGTGGCCTGTTGCGACCCTCTGCAAGGTCGCTAAGGCTAAATCCGGGTCTTCAAGATGCTCAAGCACCTCGCAGCACACGAGCAGATCAGCGCTGTCGCGCTCCGGTTCGAGCTCATAAACACTGCGTACCTGAAAAGATTCCGGCGGAATGCCGCGATTCATTGCATTTTCTCGAGCGAGGTCAATGATCTTTTCTGAAAAATCACTGCCGCGCGCCTGAATGCCCTGCTGAATCCAGTGAAACACCCAATAGCCCTCGCCACATCCCACCTCGTGAATAGTGCGTGGCGCGGCCCTCGCCACCAGATCGGAAAGGGCCTCTGCAAATCCCTTCATAATCAAGCGCACAAACGGGTTTTTTGATCCGTACTTGTCGTATGCATTGCCGACAAAAACCCCGTTTTCCTGTAGCCCTTCTGAGATCTTCATCTTTGGCCCTTGTCATCAAGGCGGCCGGCCGCTTTATACATCCCCAAGAACGCATCCCCGCCAACCCGCAAACGGTACTTAATATCCTCCATCAACTTTCGATTTGCTGCCAGCAAATCGGCAACAAAGGCAATGAGAACGGCCTGGAATCCTATGCCTAACAGGACACTCGCCAGAACAAGCGATTGCACATGCCCAGAGCCATTGCCCTGTAGATAATGCCAGAGAAACCGTAGGCCAATCAAAAAACCCGTCCCAAACAGCACAGCCCCGATCGTGCCAAAGAAACGAAAGGGACGGTAAATAACAAAGATGCGAATGATAGTCACAATGCTGCGCTTAATATACGATGAAATGCTCGTCACCAGCCGCGAGGGTCGCAGATCCGCATTGACCCTGACCGGTACCGAGGTGATGGCCATATTTTTTTGCCCGGCCTGAATGATGGTTTCCAATGTGTAGGTGTAATCACTGAAGACATTAAGGCGCATGGCCGCATCCCGGGAAAAGGCCCTGAACCCGCTGGGCGCATCGGGGATGTCCGTGTTGCTGGCTATGCGCACCACCCAGGAGCCCAGCTTTTGCAGAAACTTTTTCAGCGGCGAAAAGTGTTCAATGACTTGAATGGGGCGCGCTCCTACGACAATGTCCGCCTTCCCCTCAAGAATCGGCGCAGTCAGCGCAGGAATGTCATCAGCGTTGTACTGATTGTCGGCATCAATGTTGACAATGACATCTGCCCCCAGGCACAGGCAGGCGTCCAAACCTGTCATGAATGCCCGCGCCAGGCCCTGGTTGCGGGTATGGCGAACGATGTGATCAACCCCTCTTTTCTCGGCCACTTGGACGGTATCATCGGTGCTGCCGTCGTCTATGATGAGCCACTCGACAATGTCAAAGCCAGGAACTTTGCGCGGCAAGGCAGCTAAAGTGATAGGTAATGCCTCAGCCTCATTGTAACAAGGAATTTGAATTATGAGTTTCATGATCTTTCCTTATTCTTCTGGTATAGCAACCGGCAGGAGACTGTACTCCTCAATGAAAATATCTGCCTTATCATCCACCCAGATACGGACTTCCAAATCGTCCACTGGCTTATCCAGTATTATCTTTTTGTTAAGTAAAACATGATCATAGGCATCACTTTTTTCTTGTGAGTTTAATCCCACAAATCTTGCGAAACTTCGTTTACCTCGCTCACCTACTACATCGACCACCACATTCTCACCATTAGCGCTTATTTTCCCCATGATACGTAGCGTATATCTGCCTGGCTTGATATGTTGGTAGGGACCATACATCAAATAACCCTCCTTGCTGTCGGACTGCATACCTGATCCGGTATAAATTCCGACCTGACTATATGCTGGTTTCTGATTGCCTCGCCAATAAAGTTTACTTGTTTCAACAAAGCGATACAAATAGATTGTTTCCTTACAAAAATCGTGTTGCAAGGCCACAGGAATGCTTCCGGATCTCTCCATAACAGTATCATAATGCAGGTAGTGATTATAATATTCCAGATGGTCGTTTGTAATCATTTTGGGAGACAAAACCCAAATACGAGATGATTGATAGCTATTAAACTCGTTAAGTATATCTTCCAGATCGCCTTTATACGAAAAAACTTTTTTGCCAAAGTAAAACACCAAAGGTGTTTTTATTTCATGTGAAGCTATATGCCAGCCATCTTCATTAAATAGAATGAAATCGTTGTCATCAACAATATCCGAAATGCTTTTGAGTATTTTATATGGGCGCACCCCTTCTTCTGCACCCAGTTGCTTGGCGCTAAAATAGACAAACAAAGGGATTGTAACCACCACCGCTAAAAAGCCTATCCGCATTAAGTTCCGATTTCTTGACAAGGCAAAAGATAAAACCATCAGCACAATCCCATAAGGCACTACCTCAGACAAAAGATATCGTGCGTAATAATATTGATAGGGTAATACGAATTGATTTAGAACTATATTAGCGAGAAAAGGTGTTGTAATAAAAATCAACAAAAGTGAAAAATATGCTTTTTTTGCTTGTTCACGAAAACCAGCAAAAAAAACTAACAACAAAAAGGGCGATGAATAAATAACCAAGTTCAGCAGCGCGGACCTTATCACTACCTGATAACCACCACCCGCAAATCCCCACCGTAAACCCCACCATGGGTGATTAGCATAATAGGCCGTAAATCCCAAAAGATAAACATTAACTAAGCTTACTATAGCAACAATCAACATAATGGCTAAACAAAAATAACTCCATAAAGTAGGACTTACAATACGCCAGACAACATCTGGTAAACGGCCTTTGTAGGCGAGAAACCATAAAACAAATACCGCAGTGCTTATTACTGATACGCCAATAAAGACAATGGAATTCCAGTTTTCGCCAAGAAATTTACCAAAGGTTGACCAATATATATAGTTGGAATAATTGGGTGAAAAAACAAGGCCATAATAAACTGAAGTGGCATAAAAGGTTAGGCAGATACTCGAAAAAAGAATTAATCCATATCCTATCACATTTTTCTTATTGTAGGCTAAAAAAAATCCTACCATTAATAGAGCGATAAAAGCAGGTACATAGAAAAATCCGCTTATTCTTACAAAAAAGAGGGCACTCATGCATAGGGCTGAGATGACCACAAGAGCCCAGCACAAATGCCCTTTTTCAAAAAACAGCTTTAGGTACCTGACCAAGTAGTACAACGCTAAAGAAGAAAATGCCAATGAGACCACTTCAGTAACTGGCCATTTTGAAAAGAAGGCATGCAATGGGTTTAAAGCTATCAGCAGACCAACAGAACCTGCAGCCAAGCGGGAACCGGACAGCTCGAATGTAAGTAAAAAAAGACCGATGATACTTAGCAGACTAAAAAATGTCAGCGAATATACGCGATTATTATCCCCAAAAAAATCACCAAATATTCCCATCCAAAGCGGATGAAGGTGATAAAACTGAAAAACATAATCCTTGTCTCCACCATAATAAACCCCGGGCTGAAACACGCGAGGCGACAAGTTTTCTTTATATATTTTAACCAGTTTTTCGCTTGGGAGTGCATTTATGACATTATCTTCAATAAAGACCTTACCGCCATGCTGAAAATATGATGACATGCTCACATACACACCCTGGTCTTGCCCGCCATGTATCCAGAGGAAAGGGGGGACACGAAAAATTAGTGCTGAAAAGATGATCGCCAATAACAGCAATAATATTTTAGTATCATAATGCAAAAAAGAAAAGCTTAGACGATCAACAAGCCAGAAGTACACTACAGTAGCTAAACAACCACCACCAAATACCGCGACCCTGGGGTCAAATAAGTCAAAAACCAATAAAAAAATAGATACGAATGATACGGCTAAAATTACAATCACTAAAAAATCAAAGACTGCTAAAAATTTATTCATAGTTTAGTCTCTCTAAACTTTCTGTGTTAATAAAAATGGGCATCCTTGCGTGGTAACCATCCCTTCTCCAAAGGCCTCCACAAAGAACTGCTGAAGGCTCGTACCAGCGGTCTTTGGAATGTGGTCGAAAAACAGTTTGTTTTGACTCATCATGATAACACAAACCCCTTATCAAACACCATCAACAATTGTCCTTTGGTATTTAGTTCAATCTTTTGATTTGCATCATACTTTGTGGGATATGGGAAAAATATCTCTTTAGCATTAGCTTTGTATTTCTCGATCACTGGCTTTACTTCCTCAAATGAACCAGTCACTCCAACACCTATCTGATTTTCATTCACCCAGATACCAAGCCAACCGCCCTGAGTAGTCCAGTTATAGTTTGGAGCGGGTTTTTCATAACCGCCATAGCTCTTGTCAAGACAGCCTGCATTCTCAGCAGTAAGAGGATAGAGCTCTTTCACATCAAGCC
>DAOTVW010000334.1:0-4586 GCA_034436035.1 Anaerolineales bacterium | reverse complement strand
CTTCCCGAATGAAGCCGCCTGCCTGCGGCTGGCCAGCGCGATCCTGACGGAGTATGATGACGAGTGGCAGGTCGGCCGAATTTATCTGACATTTCAGGAACGGAGTGCGCCGCCGCAGTCGTAGCCGTAGTGGCTGTGGAAAAGTGGGCAGTGTTCTTCTGTCCATTTTTCCACAGCCGGGTTTTCAGTTCTTATAGTTCTTCACCAGGGGTCATCAGACCAAATTACAGAAAAAATCTTGCATTATCATTATAACGAACAATCTGTGAGATTAAAAAATGAAAAAATCACGGCTACTGACTATTTTTATCATCGTATTTGTAGATCTTCTTGGGTTTGGCCTGATACTTCCACTTTTACCTTTCTATGCTGAATCATACGGAGCGACGCCGATAGTTGTCGGTCTGTTAGTCGCCTCTTATGCAGCAGCCCAGTTGGTAGGTGCACCGATTCTTGGGCGCATTTCAGATCGGTTCGGCCGTCGTCCTGTATTACTCTTTTCTGTGGCCGGCACTTTTGTCGGATTTCTGCTGTTAGGCTTTGCCGATCCGATTGGACGGTCCCTTTCAAACCTGATAGCTCCTCAATCAGCCAACATCTTCATTATTGCTGTGCTTTTTCTTAGCCGCATAGTTGACGGAATAACCGGCGGTAATATTACGGTTGCCCAGGCCTACATTACCGATATCACTGATGAGCAGAACCGCGCCAAGAGCCTGGGGCTGATCGGCGCGGCTTTTGGGTTGGGTTTTATCATTGGCCCGGCGGTTGGTGGGGCGCTCAGCCAGTGGGGATACAATCTTCCGGCATTTGCAGCCGCATCTATCTCATTCCTCAATCTGCTGTTGATCTTTATTTTCCTTCCTGAATCACTCACTGCGGATCTGCGCAATTCTGCGCTGCAGCGAAGTCGCATACCTTTCACTCTCAAGGCCATGATCCAGGCACTTCAACGTCCAATCGTTGGTCCTCTGCTGCATGTGCGATTTTTCTATGGTCTGGCCTTTGCCACATTTCAAGGCATTTTCTCGCTGTATGCCAAGGCTATCGGTTTGACCTCTCAAACCACAGGCTATGTGCTGGCTTACGTTGGTCTGCTTTCGGTGATTGTACAGGGCGGACTGATCGGCGTGCTCACCCATCGATTTCGCGAAAACTGGCTCATCATCACCGGGCTTTGGTTGATGGCTGGCTCATTGCTGGCCTGGGCTTTTACTACAAAACTTTGGCTTTTACTTGTCTTTTTGCTACCACTGGCGCTTTCCGGTGGGGTGCTCAACACCGTGATACAAAGTGCTATCACCAAGTCGGTCAGCCGTGAAGAAGTTGGGGGCATTTTGGGCATTACTGGCTCTCTTGAAGCAATTAACCGGGTTCTCGCTCCTTCGTTTGGAGGATTATTACTCCAGAATCTGGGTACTTGGGCGCCGGGTGTGTTCAGCGCGATACTAATGGTCTGGGTAGTAAGCTTTGCTTACCGGCGCATCATTCTGCCAGCCCGGCGAGCACGCCTGGCGGAAAAAATGGATGCTGCGCATGGGTAAAGGATTAGGCAGTATTCAGCTTTTTCAGGGTCTACTAATAATTGGAGATGTTACCTTGTTTGTGGTCTCATGGGTAACTCTTGGTCAGACTATACATGAAACAATGGTTGCCATTCATTCAGACCCTAAAGTAAATGTTACTCCAGACAAGTGGTTCATCTGCAATCCAGCTGCATTTCAGCCGCTATTGTCTGATGTCACCTCTTGGGTGCCTGATAAGGTTAATAGCGTCACTCGAATAGACCAGGTTGGCAACAATCTGCCAGTAATCTCTCAGGCTGACCAGCAGACCCTATTGAGCCCGGAAGTATTTCCCCTATTTGAGAGGGTTAAATGATCTATTGCCATAGTTTCCGAGTGCTTGCCTCTCTCGCGCGCGTATCTGAATTCCATAGCCATGCTGCGAGCATGGCTGCTATAACACCTCCGCCCATTTTCATTCAGATGAAGCATCCTCCGAATACTATAATTGAGGAAGATGAGATGAAATTCACCATGTGGCTTGGTCCATTCCCCATTCACTGGCTGGCCCACATCGAGTCAGTCTCGGATTTTGGTTTCACCGACCGCCAATTGCGCGGTCCATTTGCAGAGTGGTCTCACCGCCACATTTTTGCAGTTGTAGATGAACGGACGACCGAAGTGGTGGATGAAATCACCCTGAATTTGCGATCTGACCCCTTTTGGTGGCTGGTTGGCAAGGGAATGCAAATAGACTTTCCCTTTTTATCCGCTTATCGAGCATGTAGAACAAGGAGGATACTGCAATGATCCATAACCAATGGTACGTTGTTTTGGAATCCGACGAGGTGAAAGCTCAACCTGTTGGCGTCACTCGTCTGGGCGAGAAAATGGTTTTTTGGAGGGACGAGGGTGGCAAGGTTCACGCCGCCATAGATCTTTGTCCACACCGCGGGGTAGCCCTAAGTGTTGGAAAAATCAAGGATGGTAATTTGCAATGTCCATTTCATGGTTTTGAGTACGATGCAACGGGAAAATGCGTTTTGATTCCTGCCAACGGACGCAAAGGTGTCATTCCCAATGCTGTTCGGTTGAATATATATCCGACCTATGAAGCACATGGATTGATCTGGCTTTGGTGGGGCACTCCCACGTCTCAAGAGCTACCCGCGCCAGAATTCTTCGATAATCTGGATGAAACTTTCGTTTATGGATCGACTCATGATCCATGGGATGCGCACTACTCACGTGTCATTGAAAACCAACTAGATGTGGTTCATCTCCCATTCATTCACCGTAATACCATAGGGCGGGGTAACCGTACCCTAGTCGATGGGCCAGTGGTGGAATGGAAGGGTGACAAGATGCTCTATACCTATGTTTTTAACCGACTAGATGATGGTAGACCACCCCGTAAACCGAGTGAACTTTCACCTAAAGACTCTTCCAGCGTTCACCTGGAATTCATTTTTCCTAACTTATGGCAGAACTATATCAGTGAAAATGTTCGCATCATTGCCGCCTTTGTCCCAGTAGACGACGAGCATACTCTGCTTTATCTGCGCTTTTACCAAAATTTTGTGCGATTACCCGTTCTGGGAAAGCTGGTAGCTCGCCTGGCAATGCCGATTAATGTGTACATCGCTCACGAAGACCGTCGGGTGGTTATTACCCAGCAACCTAAAGCCAGTGGTTTAAAAATTGGCGAAATCCTGATACAAGGGGACTTGCCTATCATTGAATATCGAAAAAAACGCGCAGCCTTGCAGAATTTGGGCAAATAGCCATTAAAAATTCTTTCTGCGCACCGAAGAAATGGCTAATTTATAGAAGAAAAAAAGAATATCCGGTTGATCTTGAAAGTTATTTCAGCCTTTGCAACTGCGGCAACAGCCCTACTCGCTTTGGTCAAACCAACAGCGGTCTACGGTTTCATTGGCCTAACCGCTAATGGGGTCAGTGGCGTTTAAAAGATCCGTGCAATTTTCGGCAGATTGCTCATCGCGCTAGGTCTTGAGCCGTTGTTCCTCGGTCCAATCGCTTATCAAATAAAGGAGCTCTTATAAAAATTGCAAAAATCATTGCTGTATTGGGTCTAATTGCCATGACCGTTGTTTTGATCTATGGATTTACACTGGGAAATTTTTCGGCTGATGGGGCTAAGCTCTTGGCAATGCCATGGGGTATCGTTTCGCTGGTGGATCTGTATGTTGGATTTAGCCTTTTTTCTTGTTGGATTGTCTTCCGTGAAAAAGCTTTGCTGCCCTCCGTAATCTGGGTGATCCTGATGATGGTGCTTGGATTCTGGGCGGGTGCGTTGTACATGCTGATCGCTCTACAAACATCTGGAAATGACTGGAAGCGGTTTTGGTACGGAAAAAGATATAGTTAATTACCGCCAATGCGTATCTGATTAGAAAGAAATTCTTTGAACGCTAAAAACCGAGCGTTCTTTCAAAGAAATTTGTGCGGTTGGATTTTAGCTTGGTTTTTAATTGAGCTTGGTTTTTTCAAATGTTAGATGTGTCAAGGAAATCTGTAATGATCGATAAAATTAGAAGGCTCGCGAAAGAATTCCGCGCCGTTTATTTTCTATTTCTAGAAGAATCAATATAGCGGATACGATCCTTACACCGCTTCTGTCTGTTTAGGTAAATATGCTGGCCGGATTGGTTCCTGCTTTGCTTTCACCTTTGGTTTTGGCAACGCTCAACTTTGTATCAGTCGAGGAAGATCACCGATCACTTCCAATCCAGTATGAGCGGCAACTACCTAAAAAACAAGTGTTCCTTCCAGCGTTTTAAGACGCACCTGCACTGTAGCATTCAGGGTTTCGAGCACGCGCTGACCCATGTCAATACGGGTCGGGAGAGTGTTGAAAAACAACCCTAAAATTGCCATACCCGCAGAAATGTGATTCAATGGGCATATTTTCACAAATGAAGGGGCTTATGGAAACCCAACATTTCAGCGAAACCGGGAGCCAATCCTTCTTTGGCGAATATCTGTATGATCAGGTCATCCCAGCCAACCATTTCCTGCGCCAGCTCAAGCAACGGATCGACTGGCAAAGGTTCACCC
>DAOTVW010000333.1:0-5527 GCA_034436035.1 Anaerolineales bacterium | reverse complement strand
TTACATCGTGCTACAATAACGATGGAAAGGGATTTTTTCATCTATGGACACCCTATCGGGTTCGGTAAGCGGTATTGTTTACTACAATGCCGAGAATGGTTATTGCGTTCTGCGCATTAAAGTTGAGGGTCATAAACCTTTATTAATGGGGGATCGCGATGAGGTAGTTGTGGTGGGAAATCTCCCGCAATTGACTCCCGGCGAAACGGTGCGCTTTCAGGGACAGTGGACGCGTCATGCGAAACATGGTTGGCAATTCCAAAGTGAGTATTGTGAACAAATCTTACCTGCCACGATAGAAGGGATTCGACGCTATCTTGGTTCGGGATTGATAAAAGGAATTGGGCAAGCCCTCGCAAAGCGAATTGTGGATACGTTTGGCGCTCAAACGCTGGAAATCCTCGACAACCAGCCGCAACGTTTACTTGAAGCGCCAGATATTGGAAAACACCGCCTGCAAAAGATTATGGAAGCCTGGCAGGAACAAAAGCAAATAAAAGAAGTGATGCTTTTTTTGCATAGCCATGGCATTAGCACGAATTTGGCGGTAAAAATTTTCAAACAGTATGGTGAACAAGCTTTAACGGTGGTACAGAATGATCCTTACCGCCTGGCACAAGATATCTATGGGGTGGGATTTAAGACCGCAGATAAACTTGCCCAATCTTTAGGTTTGCCTGTGGATCATCCCAGCCGCATCGAGGCGGGAATTTTATATACCTTGAATACAATGAGTGAGGATGGGCACGTATATGCCCCACAGCCATTGCTGGTAGAAAAAACTGCTGAGCTGTTAGGGGTTCCCGCAGAATTAATCCCGCCCGCGCTGGAACGTTTGACGAAGAATGGGAAATGCTTTATCGATTCTGCGGCTCTGTCCGTTGCGATTGGGACGCAGAAACCAGCGATGGTTAGTGAAAATAAAGCGATGTATGGCTCACCGGCTTGCTACTTGGCGCCATTCTATTACAGCGAAAATGGGATTGCCCAATGCTTATCTTCTCTTGCTCGGGCGGAATCTCTCCAATTCGATTCAGCTTCTTTCAAAAAAAGCATTACGGATATTCCACTAACGGACGAGCAGGAAAACGCGGTTCGGACAGCGCTTCATTATCCGATTTCGATATTAACCGGCGGCCCTGGCACAGGAAAAACAACATGCCTGAAAGCTTTAATTCAGATACTGGAGCGCCAGCGGAAAACCTGCGCGTTTGTCGCACCCACAGGGCGAGCTGCCAAACGATTGGCTGACGCAACCGGTCGTCCAGCCAGCACCATTCATCGTTTATTAGGTTATTCCCCCAAAGAAGGCTTTAAGTATCATGCGAGCCATCCTTTGCCTATTGACTTTTTGGTGGTTGATGAAGTGTCTATGTTGGATATGGTATTGGCTTATGCCTTGTTCCGTGCCATAAAACCAGGCACCCATATTTTGTTGGTTGGCGATGTAGATCAGTTACCATCCGTAGGCGCAGGGGATGTCTTACGCGATATTATTGATAGTGGCCGTTTCCCGATGACGAAACTGACACGTATTTTTCGACAAGGCGAAGGCTCGCAGATTATAACCAACGCCCACCGCATTAATCACGGAGAAATGCCGATATTCTCCAATGGAGAGGATGCACAGGCAGATTTCTTTTTGTTCCCAGCCGAAACAGCGGAAGAGGCTGGTAAATGGGTGGAAGAGGTGGTATGCCGGCGCATTCCAACCCGTTTTGGATTGGATCCGCGCCAACAAGTTCAGGTGCTTTCGCCGATGTATAAAGGTGAAGCGGGGGTGCATGCCTTAAACAGCCGCTTGCAATCCGTCTTAAATCCCCCATCAAAACTAAAAACAGAGAAAATCCTTTTTGGTCAATTGTTTCGCACGGGGGATAAAGTGATGCAAATGCAAAACAATTACGACAAAAACGTCTATAACGGTGATATTGGCTGGATTAAAGGGTTCAACCCACAAGAGAATACATTGACTGTAGTCTTTGATGGGCGAGCGGTTGTTTATGATTGGAGCGAAGTTGATCAACTTACCCTGGCTTATGCGGTATCGGTTCACAAAGCGCAAGGATCGGAATTCCCGGCAGTGGTTATGCCCATCCTTACCGCCCATTATATGATGCTGCAACGAAATTTGCTCTACACTGCGGTGACACGCGCCCAAAAACTATGTGTGCTGATTGGCAATAAACGTGCGATCGGTATTGCGGTGCGCAATGATAAAGTTGCCCAACGGTTTACTGCCCTCGATTGGCGGTTACGGATTGAATTGGGAAACGACTAAGGCGGGGAAAATTCCAGCACCCAATTTCCCCAATATTTTTCCCCGCTGGATGTGGTACAGGCTGGAGTGCTTAAATTCATCACTGGTTCTCCTCCACTTGCCAGGCGCAGGGTGTAGGTGATGCCCGGTGTCATACTAAAATCGGCATAACCTGCTCCCATTTCAGGTTTAAGACCAGTGAAGAAATGATTTTCTCCACCCTGCCAGTTGATAACCAGTTCAACGCCTGGGACTTCTGCACCGTTGGCATCCCAGGTATAAACCTGAATCAGGCTTTGTCCGCGCGTGGGATCACAAACCGATTCGCGTTTGCTTAATTGTAAGCGCAGGGCTATAGTCGGCGTCACTTGCGGAGAGGGAGAAGGATTAATCAGTGGGGTCGGATTGGGGTTTACACCTTCGGCTGGGGCAACGATACCTTCTGAATTTGGAGTGGGAGGAGCTGTGGTATCCGTTGCTATTAAACTTGAGGTTTCTGCCCCTGCTGGAAGTGTGGCAGGGATATTGGATGTTGGCGGTGCAAGGATGGTAGCTTGCGCTTGGGCTAAACTTGCTGCTAATAACCCTAGCGCCCGTGCTTCTTCTTCTGATTTCCCTTCTGCTAACCAGCGCTGGGCTTGTTCAGCTAAAGCCCGAAACGGATCGTCATCGTTTAGTAATGCCAAACGTGCTCGCGCTCGTACCAGGTCTTGATCGGCATTATAGGCAATGGCGATCAATGCCCGGTAGCGGTCTTTTGCCGCCGCATCAAGCATCGAAGGAGCAATGTCGGTATAGTTGACCGGTTGGATGAACAAGGAGTAAATCAACCCCAACCCCAGACCAAGGATGAAACCGGTTAAAAGATAAAGTGAGCCGCGCGATTGTTTCATGGGACAGGTGTGGTGATCAGTGGGGTCAGTTCTTCGACGGCTGCCAGTAATTCATGCATCATTTGCAGGTCTATGTCGCTATATCCCTGCCGTTCTGCAAACAGAATTGCTTGTTGGATCGTATTTGCTGGTTGAGCGTTTCCGAGCAGTGCTATGCGGGTGATGGCGCTCGCTAAGTTATGGTCGGCATGATAAGCCTCAGCCACCATCAGGACGACATCACTGCGGTAATCAATGCGCAGATTTTCTGGTTGTGTATTCACTTGTTTTGTCGGTGCAAGCAGCCAGCCATATGCCAAACCAGCCGCAGCCCCGATTGCGATTGCAAAGAAAAAGCGGATCCATCGTCCTAGCATGAAATAATTCTGCCACAAGTTGTCTATTCGGGCAAGGAAAAACCACGTGGAGTTTAGAAGGCATTGAATTTCTGGGAACGATTTTTTCGTGATATCGTCATTAAGATAGAATGTTCTCAAGGAGTGTGAAGATGAAAGCGCTAGTGGAAATATTCGTAATTTTAGCTCTTCTGACTGGAATGACGGCTTGCCAAAAAGCCCCAGCCACCCCTGCCCTCGCGCAAGTTGCCCAATCCGAAAAACCCCGCCTTATTACACCGCAAGCAGCGAATGCCGATTTGGAAGCGCTTGTGGCAGGGAATAACGCTTTTGCGCTCGATCTCTATCAGCAGCTCACCCAAGAAAAAGACGGTAATATCTTCTATTCCCCTTTTAGTGTCTCATTGGCGTTAGCGATGACGTATGCGGGAGCGCGCGGCGAGACAGAGCGTCAGATGGCGCAAACCTTACACTTTAACTTACCGCAGGATCGCCTTCATCCGGCGTTTAACAGCCTTGACCTGTATTTTGCCAGCTTAGGAAAGGGAGCTCAGGGTAGCGATAACCAGGGTTTCCGTTTGCATATCGTTAATGCGCTCTGGGGGCAGAAAGGTTTTCAATTTCTACAAGATTTCCTTGATTTGCTTGCCCAAAATTATGGAGCTGGTATCCGTCTGCTCAATTTCTCCGCAAATCCAGATGCTGCACGTGTGACCATCAATGATTGGGTTAGTCAACAAACCGAAGGGAAGATTAAGGATTTAATCCCACCAGGCGCCATCGATGCTCTAACCCGTTTGGTTTTGACCAATGCGATTTATTTCAATGCTGCGTGGGCTCATCCTTTTGATGAAAACCAGACCAGCCCTGCGCCTTTTTATTTGCTCGACGGAACCCAGCTGAGTGTACCCATGATGCAAACCACCACCTCTTTGGGCACTTTTACAGGAGAAGGTTATCAGGGTGTGGCGATACCGTACGATGGGAATGAATTGGAAATGGTCATTATCATGCCACAGGCAGGTAAATTTGAGCAAATCGAAAAAGGGTTAACAGACCAGTGGTTGTCGGATCAGCTTGCACAACGGGAGTTTCATCAAGTAGAACTGCACATGCCCAAATTCAAAGTGGAATCAGATTTCAGCCTGGTGAAGTCTTTATCAGCGCTAGGGATGCCGCAGGCGTTTAGTGATCAAGCCGATTTTTCGGGCATGGATGGGAGGCGAGATTTATATATTGGGGAGGTAGTGCATAAAGCTTATGTATCCGTCAATGAAGCTGGCACTGAAGCTGCTGCAGCAACCGCGGTCATTATGGAACTCACTGCTGCCATGCCTGAAACGGTCACGATTATCCATTTAGATCATCCCTTTATTTATTTCGTTCGAGATATTCAAAATGGCAGTATTCTTTTTGCGGGACGATTGGTTAATCCAAACCAATAAGGGATGAAAAGGATTTAGGGAAATATCATTGAATGAGAAGGCGAAATTCATTGTGCACGCGTTGTCGGGTGTGGAAACCCGATCTACGCATGCGTTTGTATCGGCGGGGACTCAAGTCCCGCCTCAGCCCGTGGAAGTCCGCTCAAGCGGACTTTGATGCTTTGAGCAGGGGATTTATCCCCGGCGAAACGTGGTGGTAACGTCGGGCATGGAAACCGACCTACATAATGCGGGGGATATTTGTAGGGCGGTATTCCAATCCCGCCGTTGATGTTGTTGATTTCGACATCGGGTACGGAATACGACCACCGCATGCGTTTGTATCGGCGGGGACTCCCCTTGAGTCGGTTTCAACCGACTTGCATATCTTGAGCAGGGGATTTATCCCCGGCGGAATTGTGATACCGTCGGGTATGGAAACCGTTAGGTATGGAGACTCGACCACCGCATGCGATTGTATCGGCGGGGACTCCCCTTGAGTCGGTTTCAACCGACTTGCATATCTTGAGCAGGGGATTTATCCCCGGCGGAATTGTGATACCGTCGGGTATGGAAACCCGGCACACGCGTCGAGTGCGAAATGAATTTCGCGTT
>DAOTVW010000332.1:0-3119 GCA_034436035.1 Anaerolineales bacterium | reverse complement strand
TTTTTGGTAATTGGATCGTAAACGCACTACCCTTGCCAAGCTGGCTTTCTACTTGGATGCTGCCTCCATGTGCTTCAACGAGTGATTTTGCAATTGCCAATCCCAGCCCGGATTCACCATTCTCCTGCCGAGAGCGATCCGCTCGGTAAAAACGATCGAACACATGGGGTAAATCTTCCGCAGCAATACCACTGCCATTGTCTTTCACCTGCAAATAAACATGCTCTCCCGCCCCCCAGGCCTTCAAGACGATCTCACCACCCGCTGGGGTATACCGCAAACTATTGATGATCAAATTATCCAATACCTGAGCCATACGTTCAACATCCACATTTACATTCGCGATCGGTTCAGCTGCTTGAACGACCAAATTAATTCCCTTTTGTTGAGCTGTTAATACGTGCCGGGCATAAGCTCGCTGAAGGATAAGGCTAGGTTGGATTGGTTGCGGGTTTAGAGATAGCTCCCCCGCATCCGCTAAGGATAATAAGCGTAAATCATCGACCAAATGACTGAGATGTTGCGTTTCCTGATGTAAGATCGTGTAAATCTCTGTATTCCCTTCCAGCTTCCCATCACTGAGCGCCTCCGTATAACCCTGAATGACACTCAAGGGGGAACGTAAATCATGAGCAATATCCGCTGTCATTTGGCGGCGCACCCGTGTCGCTCGCTCTAACTCACGACTCATCTGATTAAAAGCTTCGGCAAGTTTTCCTAACTCATCCTTCGACCGCACCGACACTTGGCGTCCGAACTGGCCTCTTGCGATGTCGCGTGTAGCTTCGGTCAATTCGCGCAAGGAACCGGTGAGAGTAACAGCCAGAACACTCCCTAAAATCAATGCTAAAACCACTGCAGTGAGCGCGCTAATTAGCGTAGCCCGCTTCACGCTCTGCAAAAAACGGGCTTCCGGCGAATCGGGTTGGCGCGGTTGATTGATCGGAACCGCCAATACCCAGCCTATCGTTTTTCCATTCAAGTTCAAGGCAATCGCTTGATTCAGATCGCGGCTGGAAAGGCGCTGTCCAATCTGGTTTGGCATAATGCTGTAAACGACGACCTGATTTTCATCTACTAAAGTGAAACGCGTCCACTCACGTTGAAAATCCGGTTCATTACCCGGATTTTGCCCCAAGCCAATTTCGAGAGCTAATAATGCGCGATTGATCCCATTCCAACTGCCGTTCCGCAAATAATAGCGAATTAAGCCATTGACTAAAATCTCTTGCTGCCGGCGCAGGATAAATTGATCGAATTGATTGCGTGTGCTTTGCCAAACCACGAAGGTGACCAATAATGACCCGCTCAATCCCACCAGTAAAAACGCTAGAATTAACCTTGTTGTTATCGAGCGAAACATTCTATTCCCTCATGGCTGCGATTCTAAAATTGCAAATCGATATCCCACCCCGTAAACGGTTTCAATATAATGTGGATTAGCTGGGTCAGGTTCGATCTTTGCGCGTAAATTGCGAATATGGACATCTATGGTGCGCTCATAGCCCTCGTATGCGGTTCCTTGCAACCGTTCTAATAACTCTAATCGAGTAAAAACCCTGCCTGGTGCCCGCATCATCGTTGCCAGTAATTCGAATTCCGAGGGAGTTAGATCAACCAGTCGCTCGCCTATCGTCACCATGCGTCCCTGAAAATCAATGGTGATGTTGCCGTACCGCAAGATATCGGTATCTTTATGCTGTTGTTTCTCTAATCGGCGTAGCACTGCCCTCACCCGGGCAGTCAACTCGCGCGGGCTGAACGGCTTTACGACATAATCATCCGCACCGAGTTCCAATCCTAAAACTTTATCGCTCTCATCGAGTTTGGCAGTGAGGATAATCACCGGTGTATCCGATTCGCGATTAAAGGCACGCAAGAAATCATAGCCGTTCATTTCTGGCATCATTAAATCCAGCAATACCAGGTCCGGTTTTTCTTGGCGAGCGACAAAAAGGGCTTCCTGTCCATCAGCGGCTGTGACGACATCAAAACCTTCTTGCGTAAAATAAGATTTGAGCAGTTTGCGGATTTCCGCTTTATCGTCTACGACGAGTAATTTCTTGGTCATCTTTTAGCTCATCAGCACGAGAAATCAAATTAATGGACTACCTTGATTAGATTATAAATCGTTTTGATCCGTTCAGTTCAAGAATCAGGGATGTCCGAGGAGGAGGAGACAGCTCGGACATCCCGATAAGCGGACTAGATCGGATTATGGAGTAACCGTGGGTGTCACAGGGGGCACACCCGGCATACCACCAAACCAGGCTCCGCCACCTTGGTGATGTCTGCCTCCAAATCCACCAAAACCGGGCATGGCGCCATCCAATCCACCCATCCCTCTCCAACCATTCTGATCCAGGTTTTTAAGGAGCGCGTCCGCTTGCGCCTGGGTGATTACACCACTTTTCACGGCTGCCTGAACTGCATTCTGAAAAGCAGTCTTCATAGCGGTTATGAAATCACTGTTATTAGCCAGAGCTCGGCGAGCTTTCATCAAGTCAGCTTGTTCCTGTGTCAGCTTTCCATCCTTCACCGCCTGGTCAATTTCAATATCCATTGCCTTTTGCCGCGCTGCTTGCAGTTCATCCGTGCTGATACCTAATGCATCGGCTAATAAGGCATTGAAATCAATCCCATTCTGGCTCAACCAACCTGCCCAGCGCCCCCCAAACGGGAATGCAAATGGATTATTTTTCAATTGGTCTGCCTGAGCTTGGGTGATTAACCCTTTTTCAACCGCTTGAGCTAATGCAGCTTCTTTTGCTTTTTGTTGAGCTGCATCCAATTCACTGGTTGAAATACCTAATGCTTGGGCAAGCGCTTCATCACTTTGTCCATCTCCCCAAACAGGACCCCTTCCCATCGGAAATCCTTGATTTTGAGTGGTCGCGGAACCAACCATCGCGCTAGCCTTGCTGATGGTCACTGCCCCAACGCCCAGCGCAGCAACCAACGCTCCTAAAATTACAAAGGTTATGACCTTTTTTCTACTCATTTTGACACTCCTTTTGCTTCAAAATTAACGTTTGATCTTCTTTCGATCTGTTGTGATGATAACAAAAGGATATTTAGAAATTGTTAAGAAGTGATTTGTAAATAATTTGGATTTGCTT
>DAOTVW010000331.1:0-1686 GCA_034436035.1 Anaerolineales bacterium | reverse complement strand
CTGCCACTCCGTCATCCGGTAAATAATTTCATGGTTTAGTTTGCGCCGCCCCCGCGATTTCCGCCGCCAACGGCGCAGCTTTTCGACAAATACGGTATATTGTTCAAAAAAGCTGGCTGTGAGTATCCGGCTCAGTTCCAGCAGCGGTTTCGAGAACCCTGTTTCCACTTTCAATAGCATCAGCAGACAGTAAGTGCAGAGTGCAATGAACAGTTGATTTTCGACCGCTGGCTGGCTGGTCCCGTAAAAGTGTTTCACGCTGAAATGTTGCTTGATCCACTTGAAGAAGAGTTCAATCTGCCAACGCTGACGGTAGATATCGCTAATCTCCTCGGCTTTAACTCCGAAGTCATTAGTGATAATCACGACTCGCTCACCTTTGGTGTCGAGGACTTCGATCAACCTTACGGGATGAGCCATTTTCGTATGATTGTTTCCGAGGTAAACCCGTTGGTCTTTGAGAACCGGGCTTTTGGCGCTTACTGGATACTCCTCGATAACTTCGATGATGGCGTTTTCTTTTAACCGGGTGGTGAATCGAGCGCCTCTTTCGCAGTATTGGTCAAATTTTTTGTAATCGACGTAACCCCGGTCAAAAATGTTCATCGCGTCTTCATCTTCAACCACCAATTCGTCCATTTTCCGTTTATCCGCGACTTTGGCGTTGCTGATGATGGCCTGGTCAGGGAGAAAGTATCCGTCCCAAAATTTAAGCCGTAAATGCAGTTTCACTCCACTCTTGGTTTTACGGAAAACCGCCCAGGGGTATTGAGTTAGACAAAGGCTGATGGTGCTGGAATCAATTAAATGTAGCCGTCCCAATTCTTTAGTGGCATTTTTGATCCCCACCCGAATTATCAGCTCCTGAAGGGCGTGTCCAAAAAGGAATTTGACCGTTTCAGGGTGCAAATCCCGAAGCCGGCGTGAGATCTGTGAAAAGCTGATCGATTCGAGTCCAATGTTGGTTTGAAAATCCGGACTATGAAAATTGTTACTGATTTCCCGTAAGCAGTCCTGCTGCTGAATCTGCGCATAGGCAATAAGTTGGATAAGCTGAACAGTAGTAAGCTTCTTGACGTATTTGTCGACCTCCAGTTCTTTAAGTTGGACAGTAATTTTTTCGCAAAAAAAGGGTAGAAACAGTTGACAATATGCGGATAGTTTGGTATCCTTGTCCATGGATTTGCTCCTTATTTTAGAGATCTAGACAAGGACTACTTGCTAATCTTTATTATAAGGAGCTTTTTTATGATTTTCCACCTTTTTTTGCTGTTTCCGTCATTTTTTCGCGACATTCATAGTTGACATTTCAAAGATCATTTTATGCAACGCTACTGGTATGGCATATAATATTAATTTTATCATATGGTATTTATATAAACAAGTAGCGATTACCGCCGGGAATTCCGGAGAATGTGGAATCGGAAATAACCGCCACGACCAGCCGGGGAAGCCGAATTGAAGCGAAAAATTAAGCGCGCTTTTCGGCGAATTCCCGCTGAGCCGCCGGGAGCAATTACAACCAAAAATTTATATAATTGATCATCCTCCTTTGTCTTGTGGCGACATGTCGCAAGGCGCCTATCCGATCAGCCGTACCGGAATCCCTTGACTTCTGGCGCGGCGGATCATGTCTTTAGTGCCCTTGCTGTTTTCCAAGTCCTCATGAAAAGCGACAACCAGATC
>DAOTVW010000330.1:0-2574 GCA_034436035.1 Anaerolineales bacterium | reverse complement strand
CGGTCAGATCTGGGTCAACAACATAAGTTATGGAAATGGAGGCTATGGTTTTCAAGTCTCGAATAGTACCAATGATTGGGTCTACGCCAATAATAATGCTGCTGGTGGTAACACGAGTGGGGATTGGTACAGTCCAAGCAATCGAATCAGAATGAACGTTAACCCAATAACTCTTACAGCAAACCCATTCGTGAGTCCAAGTGCTGGAGACTTTAGCCTGAACTCCACAACGGGAGGCGGGGCATTGCTACGCGACGCTGGTTATCCACAATGGTTTGACGCTGCAAAAACTACAACTCCGACACGAAAAGACGTTGGTGCCGTTGATAAGTACCAATACACTGGTGGGGGTGTAACTTTGGCTGGCGGTGCTTATGTTCAGTAAATATTTAGTTTGTTTTATCGTAACCTCCGTGGCGCTCGCTCAAACTGGAGTCCAGTACTCTTGGAATGAGAACGGAATATACGCGTTTTCTTGGAATGGGATTAATTTAAGTAATTCCGATTGGACTATCCTAGTGCCAAGTGTCACAGTTGGAGGAGTCAAATACGACAGTCCATCTTGGACTAAGCAGACCACCAGCACTGGGTTAAGATGGTCATCCTCTACGCCTAACGTATCGTTTGAGCTGACCTTTTCCGGACAAGGAACTGACACGTTTCAGTTGGGATTCTGCGCTACGAATAATGACAGCAGTGGCAAATGGACAGTAGCCGGATTCGATCGAATGTTAACATTACAATTTCCAGCGGACACTACTTACCAAGGCGATGGGACCGTCCACTACGGATATGGACGTGTCTGGGGTCTGTATTACACATGGTCAAACGGCGTGGCTGTTGTATACAAAGACAGCAATTTTAAAAAGATGCCGTCCCCTATGCAATCTTACGGTACGTCTCCTAAAATAACTCTTGCACTAACTGGTAACTTTCCTTGGCTTAAACCCAACAGTTATTTCACTGGAGTCGATTATGGAAACACCGAGTGCGATAACCTAAAAATTCGATTTGGTCCTGCTGGTACGAGTGTCCAAAACTTGATACCGGAGGCATACAATGCATGGAATCAATCGTTCCCACAAACGTTGATTTGGCCTGATCGTAGACCGTTTGTGATGTTCATGATGTCCGATTACAGCAATCGCACAACAAATAATCCTCGTGGTTATCTTACAGGCAACTATCAAAATCCTGATTTTATTGGGTCAGGCTACAACGATGCTCGTAACGCTTTCCTAAATTGGATTGATTCAGCGGTCGCACTTCAGGTATCTAAATACACGACCTATAAACCTCAGGCGATTATATTCTGGGACCTCGAAGGGCAAGAGTTCCCTCAAGTGTTCACTTACGTGGGTCACCCGGGTGATACGGATTATGGGTCTAGATTGTCTTACCTCTCACCAGAGATGGAGAGAACAGACGCGAATGGTGAGCCGATGGCGGATGCCGTCATGCGTATCGTCCGCAAATATGGTATTGAGCCAGGATTGTGTCTAAGACCTGGTAGGCATATTGTCGCTCAAACTGGAGCACCCACTTATGGTTGTTATTGGACGATAGACATTTCACAATCCTACCTCACGTTGGATAGGCAGCCGTGGTCGGGTTACGGTTGTGACAAAGTCAATATCACATTTGATGACGTTAATGATCGAGTAGTTGTGACTACACGCGATAGCCACCACCAACTCCCATTTTGGGGGTATTGGAACGGTCAAGCGGTTAGGTTGTGGGCGGATGATCCTAGCAAAACACTGCCTGGCGGTCTAGTGATGGGACAAGACTACTACGCTTGCAATTGGGACCTTAACAATGGATGGTTCCAATTATCGACCAAACCGGATTGTTCCAGTATCATTACCGATCTAAGTGGCGGAACGGGATCATCGTATGTAACCGAGTTATGGCGCGGTCCCTTGGGAATTTCGTCTCAATCGCTTCCATCCGATTACAACGACTTTGTTACATGGATGGCTAAGAAGATAGCTTATGCTCGAGCTCGTTGGGGCATTAAATATTTTTACGTTGATTCCACGGCCCATTGCTACTCTACTTGGCCCAACAGCAACCGCTGCACATGGGGCGGAGCTGCATATCATGACGCTTGGGAAGATTTACGGCAAATGTTTCCCGACGTATATCTGATGCCAGAGAACACATCTGGTGGGTTTTCCCATGCTCACTTTGCACATGCCATTAACAACGAATGGGGCATCAGCACTCGTATCTATGCTTTGTACCCAGATTATTGGGTTACGGCTTATGTCGGTAGCCAACTAACTGGCTATGCAAACAACAGAGATTGGATCAGATGGAATCTAAGGCATGGGGTTCCATACATGCTGTACCGATCCGAATCGGACACGTTGTGGCAAATGCTTAACGATGATTACGCATCAACGGCTCTAGATCGTGGTTCCATCCAAGTCGTTGACAATGGCCGTAAGCTATCATTCAACGGAAATCCCGGAGCGTTTAAGTATCCATTAGTCATGAGAGTAGCGTTTCGTGCGGATCAAAACTTCGATGGTAACGAAACGACCTATTGCACGAGGAAGGAAGATACAT
>DAOTVW010000329.1:0-1573 GCA_034436035.1 Anaerolineales bacterium | reverse complement strand
AGGAGCGATTTGGATCCAGGGAATTATACCGTGAACTGGGGTAGCGTGTCGGGATATATTTCGCCCCCATCAGAAACCAAAACCCTTCCTTCGGGAGGCAGCATTACATTCATGGGCAACTATACTCTTATTCCACAAAACGGAACGTGGACTAACATGAATCCCACAGCCTTCCCTTCTGCGCGTTATATGCACGCCATGACCTATGATACCTCGCGGAAAAAAGTGGTGCTTTTTGGTGGCTTTTCGGAGACGGAAGGCTATCTTAATGACCTATGGTCTTACTCATTTTCCTCTAACTCTTGGAGCAAATTGAACGCTACTAATCCTCCTCCAGGAAGGGTTTCCCCTGCTATCGCTTACGACCCAACAAAAGACAGAATTATAATTTTCGGGGGCGGTTCCCCCGGAATCGATTTAGATGACACCTGGGCCTATTATTACTCCACTGGCCGCTGGGAAAAGTTAAATCCTTCCACTCATCCTTCCCCCCGTAGTGATGCACAGATGGTTTACGATTCAAGCACGCAGAAAATCATTCTCTTTGGAGGACATGGAAGTGTTCTATTCGGCGACACCTGGGCTTTCGATTGCCAAACAGATAATTGGGTTAATTTGTTGCCGTTAAATGGCCCCACTGCAAGGTATGACTTCGGTATGGCCTATGATTCGGTCAGGCACAGGGTCATTATATTTGGAGGGCTTACGGGATGGGATTACAATAGCGCTAAAAATGATACTTGGGCTTACGATCCTTCAACTAATTCTTGGTCAAATCTGAACCCCAGCTCTCCACCTTCTGCCAGAGCAAATCACGCTCTGAGTTTCGATAGCCTCAACGATAAAATTATTTTGTTTGGGGGTTTCCAAAATACTTTTCTCAACGAGACCTGGGCATATAATCCTGCCACAAATAGCTGGATTAAGCTTTCGCCTGAGGGTCCCTTGCCTCCGGCAAGGGGTTATTTTCCAATGGCCTATGATAGCGCCTATAACAGAACCGTTCTCTTTGGAGGATATAACGGCCAGCTTCTTTCGGACACATGGACATTCAATATTGGAGGGACGCCTTCTCGTTTCACACTCAATTATACCGTCACTCCATCAGGTAGCGGTTCAGTTACCTTAAATCCACCTCCTGATGCTGATGGTAAATATGCCTCCGGTACGAACGTCATATTAACAGCCAATCCTAATTCTGGCTTTACTTTCTCTCATTGGAGTGGGTCAGTATCAGGAACGGCAAATCCAATTAATGTAATAATGAATGAAGACAAACAAGTGACGGCGAACTTCGTGCCGATGATATCCCAGCCCACGATCTCCGGCCGGGTGACCAGGGCGGACAACTCCCAGGGGCTGGACGGGGTGACCATCACCTTCTCCAACGGTGGAGGCTCGGTCACCACCTCCGGAGGAGGATACTACAGCAAGCAGGTCCCCTATGGCTGGAGCGGCAGGGCCACTCCCTCCTATTCCGGTGGCGGCTCCTTCAACCCTACTTTTAGGGATTACACGAACGTCACCAGCGATCAAGCCAACCAGAACTACACCTGGAATCCGCCCCCCAATC
>DAOTVW010000328.1:0-6024 GCA_034436035.1 Anaerolineales bacterium | reverse complement strand
TGGAAAAAAGAGCACGGATTATGAAAATAGCTAGTTTGAAATTTAGCGATAAAAAGAAACCATCTTTTTACGATGTGATGATCGACGATAAAGGGGATGTTAAGTATTATAATGAGGGAGGTCGATTACATCGTTTAGACGGGCCAGCCCTTGAATATGCGTGTGGTACCAAAGCATGGTATGTAAACGGCAAAAACCATCGTTTAGACGGTCCTGCCATTGAGTGGGGAAACAATAAAGCATGGCGTGTAAACGGTAAGCAACATCGTCTTGATGGTCCCGCAATTGAATTTTCTGATGGTTCCAAAGAATGGTGGGTAAATGACAAAAGACATAGATTAGATGGGCCAGCTGTTGAATGGGCGAATGGTGATAAGTGGTGGTATGTAAACGACAAACTTATAGGCTCATCCAGGAATGGATTTACAGATGCGGATTTTAAACAGTGGAAAAAAGAGCACGGATTATGAAAATAGCTAGTTTGAAATTTAGCGATAAAAAGAAACCATCTTTTTACGATGTGAAAATCGACGATGAAGGAAATATTCGGTATTATAATAAGAAGGGGCAACTCCATCGTCTTGATGGTCCTGCAGTAGAAATGATGGACGGTTTAAAAGCATGGTTTGTAAATGGTAAATTGCATAGACAGGGTGGTCCTGCTGTTGTGATGGTTGATGGTACCAAAGCATGGTATGTAAATGGTAAGCAACATCGTCTCGATGGCCCTGCTGTTGAATATGCACATGGGTCAAAGCAATGGTATGTGCATGGTACTTTTATCGGAGCCTCAAGTTTTGGTTTTACTCAAGAAAAATTTGAGCAATGGAAAAAAGAGCATGGATTATGAAAGTAGGTTCAAAGTCTAGTAATAAAAAGAAGCCTTCTTTTTACGATGTCCTGATCGATAGTAGGGGAAATGTTTGGTATTATAACAAGAAAGGACAACGCCATCGTCTTGGCGGACCTGCTGTTGAATATGCTGATGGTGGTAAGGAGTGGTATGTAAGTGGTAAAAAACATCGATTAGATGGGCCCGCGGTTGAGCGAGCTAGCGGTACTAAACAGTGGTATGTAAATGGCAAACAACATCGTCTTGATGGTCCAGCTGTTGTATGGGGAAACAATGAAGAATGGTGGGTAAGAGACAGACGCCATCGTTTAGATGGACCTGCGGTTATACGAGCTAATGGAGATAGAGAATGGTGGGTAAATGACAAAAGGCATCGAGAAGATGGACCAGCTATTGAACATATAAACGGTACCAAAGAATGGTTTGTAAATGGCCGGCGCCATAGACTGGATGGGCCTGCGATTGAATATGCTAATGGTTATAAAGCGTGGTATGTAAATGATAAAAGACATAGACCAGATGGACCTGCTGTTGAATATTCAAATGGAGCAAGAATGTGGTACTATAAAGGAAAGCGGCACCGCTTAGATGGTCCGGCCGTTGAATGGTGGGGCGATGAAAAAGAATGGTACATAAACGGTGAATGTATAGGTAAATCAATGGATGGATTTACTGACGAAAAGTTCGAACAATGGAAAAGGAAACACGGATTATGAAAATAGCTAGTTTGAAATTTAGTGAAGAAGAGAATCCGTCTTTTTACAGTGTAAAGATTGACGATGAAGGAAATATTAGATATTATAATGAGGAAGGACAATTACATCATTTAGATGGTCCAGCTGTTGAATATAATAACGGTAATGAAGAATGGTATGCAAATGGCAAACTTCATCGTTTAGACGGGCCTGCCATTGTACAAGGCGATTATAAAGCGTGGTATGCAAATGACAAACTCCATCGTTTAGACGGACCAGCAATTGAGCGGACTAATGGTGATAAAGAATGGTGGGCAAATAACAAGAGGCATCGGTTAGATGGACCAGCTATTGAAAAAGCCGATGGCACTAAAGAATGGTGGGCAAATGATAAAAGACATCGGTTAGATGGACCCGCTGTTATACGCGCTGATGGCAGCAAAGAATGGTGGGTAAATAACAGGCGTCATCGCTTAGATGGGCCTGCGATTGAAAAAGCCGATGGCACTAAGGAATGGTGGGTAAAAGGTAAAAGGCATCGTGTTGATGGACCAGCTATTGAAAAAGCCGATGGCACTAAGGAATGGCGTATACATGACATGCTCCATCGTTTAGATGGACCAGCTATTGAGAGTAGTGATGGTTCCAAAGAATGGTGGGTAAAAGGTAAATTACATCGCGTTGACGGCCCTGCTGCTGAATGGAGGAATGGTGATAAGTGGTGGTATGTGAATGGAAAGAGTCATCGTCTGGATGGTCCAGCATCAGAGTGGGCAGATGGTACTAAACAGTGGTGGGTGAATGATAAGTTACATCGTGTTGATGGGCCGGCCATTATATGGGGGGATGGTTCCAAAGAATGGCATATAAATGGTAAACGTATAGGAACATCAACAAAGGGATTTACAGACGAAAAGTTCGAAAGATGGAAGAAAGAGCATGGATTATGAAAATAGCTAGTTTGAAATTTAGTGATGAAAAGAAACCGTCTCTTTATGATGTAAAGATCGACGAAAACGGGAATGTTCATTACTATGAGGAACCATCTTTTTACGATGTAGAAATCGATGATGATGGGAATGTTAGGTATTATAATGAAAGAGGACAATTGCATCGACTAGACGGTCCTGCTGTTGAAAGGGCGGATGGTACCAAAGAATGGTATCAAGATGATATGCCGCATCGAGAAGATGGGCCTGCGCTTGAACTTTCAAACGGAGGTAGAGGATGGTTTGAAGACGGCCTAAAACATCGTCTTGATGGACCTGCTATTATATGGCCGGATGGCACCAAAGAATGGTGGGTGCAAGGCATATTTGTAGGAACCTCAATGAGTAGATTTACACAGAAAAAATTTGAGCGATGGAAGAAAGAGCATGGATTATGAAAGCAGGTTTAAAATTCAGTACAGAAGAAGAGCCGTCTTTTTATGATGTAAAAATCAGTGAGGATGGAAATGTGTTTTACTATAACGAGAAGGACGAGTTACATCGTCTTGATGGCCCCGCGATCGAGCTGGCAAATGGTGGTAAAGAATGGTTTGTAAACGGCCTGAGACACCGACTAGATGGTCCAGCCTACGAAGATGCACAAGGTAATAAAGAATGGTGGGTAGAAGGTAAACTACATCGTCTCGATGGACCTGCTGCTGAATTCGTTAATGTCCCACCTTTTGGAAACTATAGAGCCTGGTATGTAAATGGAGAATCGATCGGTAAATCTCCAGATGGCTTTACCGATGAAGATTTCGAAAAATGGAAGAAAGAGCACGGGTTATGAAAATGATTGATTTTAAAACAAGTATCGAGGAAGAGCCTTCTTTTTATGATATAAAAATTGATGAAGAAGGAAATATTTGTTACTATAATGAAAGAGGTGAATTTCACCGACTGGATGGGCCTGCGATGGAGTTTGCTGTAGGTACCAAGGTATGGCATGCAAACGGTAAACTCCATCGTTTGGATGGTCCTGCCGTTGAATATCCAGATGGTACCAAACAGTGGTATGTCAACGGAAAGCGACATCGTTTGGATGGTCCTGCAATTGAGCTGGCAAACGGCAGAAAAGAATGGTATGTAAATGGTCAGAGACATCGTCTTGATGGCCCAGCCTATGAAGATGTACAAGGTAATAAAGAATGGTGGGTAAATGGTAAATTGCATAGGCTGGATGGACCTGCCGCTGAATTTGTCGATGTCCTACTTTTTGGAAACTATAAAGCCTGGTATGTAAATGGGGAATTGATTGGTAAGTCCTCAGATGGCTTTACCGATGAAGATTTCGAAAAATGGAAGAAAGAGCATGGGTTATGAAAGCAGGTTTAAAATTCAGTATAGAAGAAGAGCCATCTTTTTATGATGTAAAAATTGATGAAGAAGGAAATATTTGTTACTATAATGAAAGAGGTGAATTGCATCGACTAGGCGGACCTGCGATAGAACTTGCAACTGGTACCAAAGCATGGTATGTAAATGGTAAGCAACATCGTCTCGATGGCCCTGCTGTTGAATATGTAAGCGGTTGTAAAGAGTGGGTTGTAAACGGTGATTTTCTTGCTGATTCAAGAGACGGCTTTACAGATGAAGATTTCGAGCAATGGAAAAAGGGACGCAGATTATGAAAATAGTTAGCTTAAAATTTAGTACAGAAGAAGAGCCTAGTTTTTATAAAGTAAAGATCGATGATGTGGGAGATGTTAGATATTACAATGAGAAAGGTAAGTTGCATCGTCTAGACGGTCCTGCATACGAAGAAGCCGATGGTGGTAAGTGGTGGTATCAAAACAACAAACTTCATCGTTTAGACGGACCTGCCATTGAAGAAGCAGATGGTACTAAATGGTGGTATGTAAATGGTAAATGTCACCGTCTTGACGGTCCTGCATACGAAGGAGCTGATGGTACTAAAGTTTGGTATGTAAATAATAAAAGACACAGATTAGATGGACCTGCCATTGAATATGCCAATGGGGACAAAGCTTGGTATGTAAATGGCAAAAGACACAGATTAGATGGACCTGCCATTGAAGAAGCAAATGGTACTAAAGTTTGGTATGTAAATAATAAAAGACACCGACTAGATGGGCCAGCCATTGAACGGTCGAATGGTGATAAAGAATGGTATATAAATGGTAAACGTATAGGAATATCAACAAGAGGATTTACCGATGAAAAGTTTGAACAATGGAAAAAGAAACACGGGTTATGAAAATAGCTAGCTTAAGATTTAGTACAGAAGAAGAGCCTAGTTTTCATAATGTAAAGATCGATGACAAGGGGAATGTTAAATACTATAATGAGAATAAACAATTGCATCGACTAGATGGACCGGCTATTGAATGGCAGAATGGCGATAGGGAGTGGCGAATAAATGGCAAATTACATCGTGTTGATGGTCCTGCCGCTGAATATGCCAATGGTACCAAAGTATGGTATCAAAATGATAAGTTACACCGACTTGACGGTCCTGCTGTTGAATACGCCAATGGCGGGAAAAAGTGGCTTGTAAACAATGACCTCCATCGTCTTGATGGTCCAGCTATTGAATATCCAAATGGGGATAAGGAATGGTATGTACGCGATGAGTTTGTAGGAGACTCAAGAGAAGGATTTACAGATAGAGATTTTGAAAGATGGAAAAGGAAGCATGTTCGAAGGGATGGATCTGTTATTGATGAAGAAGGAAATATTTGCTACTATAATAAGAATGGGCAGACACATCGACTCGGCGGTCCAGCTATTATATGGCCTGACGGCACAAAATTTTGGTATGTAAATGGTAAACAGCACCGATTAGATGGACCAGCAGTTGAATTTTCTGATGGCAGCAAAGAATGGTGGGTAAATGACAATCTGATAGGGAAATCCGAAAAAGGTTTTACCAGTAGAGATTTTAAGCGGTGGAAGAAAGAGCATGGATTATGAAAATGGCTAGTTTGAAATTCGGCGCAAGAAAAAAGCGCCCGTCTTTCTACGATGCTAAAGTAGGGAAAAACGGTGAGATAATGTATTTCAATGGAGGAGGTAAACTCCATCGTCTTGGTGGTCCTGCTATTGAATTTCCAGATGGTACTAAAGAATGGCTGATAGATGGAAAACTGCACAGACGAAATGGTCCCGCAATTGAAAAAGCGGATGGTAGTAAATTCTGGTATATACATAATAAAAGGCATCGTTTAGATGGTCCAGCGGTCGAAATGGCAGATGGCCAAAAAGAGTGGTATGTGTATGATAAGGTACATCGTATAGATGGTCCAGCTGTTGAACAACCTAATGGTAATAAGTTTTGGTATGTAGGAGGCAAAAAGCATCGCTTAGATGGACCAGCAATAGAGCTTGCAGATGGTTCAAAGTGGTGGTATGTAGGCAACCACTTACATCGTATAGATGGTCCTGCCGTTATACATTCAGACGGCACTAGACAGTGGTGGATAAATGGTAAACAAATAGGCAATTCCTTTGATGGATTTACAGATGA
>DAOTVW010000327.1:0-5851 GCA_034436035.1 Anaerolineales bacterium | reverse complement strand
AGCGAGAGGTGTTCGTTCGGCGTGTGATCGAGATTGGAATCACCAGGCCCATAGGCGAGGATGGGGCATTTCCAATGAGGAGCCACGATATTCATATCCGCAGTGCCGGTTTTTAATGCAAAGCTTGGTTCACCCCCCTGACCACGAATAGCTTGTAAAAAACTCCGTACTAATGGGTTGTTTTTCTCTGCCCGATATGCTGAAATGGGATAGCCAATCCGTGTGATTTCGGAATAGACATTTGCATTATGGTTGATGATTTGGTGCAATTGCTGATACCATTCCTCTGGAGAAAAACCAACTGGCAAGCGAACGCCAATGCGTAATTCGGCATGTTCCTGAAAACCGTCTTCAAAGGAATGAAATTCACGCAAGGTGGGAGTTACCTGATCGAATTGGCGATTTTTCTCGTCATTAAACTCAATACTCCAACTTTGTAAGCGCCGCCATGCTTCAAATGCCGCTTCACATATGCTTTCCTGAGAGGAGGCAGTGTGAGTTATGTTTTGGTGAAATTCGATTTTTGCCCAGGCAGTACCTTTATATCCCAAGGTCATTCGCTGCCATTGACTTGGTTCGCCAATGATTGCATATTGTGGGTGATATTGTTCAACAATATGGCGGGCGCCTTTCGAATCGCCTTCTTCATCGACTGCGCCAATGACGATGATTTCCCAGCCTGGACGCACGCCAATCTCGGATACTGCATCGACAAAGGCAGCCAAAGGACCTTTTGCGTCAACACTCCCTCGTCCATAGAGATCATCTCCCTCTAGGTGAACCTCAATATTTCCACTGACTGTGTCAATGTGACCCAGGAAAACAATTTGCTGCTCCCCTGTTCCCATTTTCCCTACCGCATTACCCGCTTCATCTGAATATGCTTGTGTGAATCCTAATTCCTTCATGCGCGAAACCAACCAGCTAACCGCCTCTTGTTCTTTACCAGTTGGGCTGTAGTGTTCAATTAACCCCAGCAGTGTGATAGGGATATCCATAGGTTTGTGGTTTAACCTCGTTTAATTAATCTCTTCTGTTTCTGTTATCGGGTGGGTCAATACCATTTCCAACGCCTGCGCCACTCGATCTAATTGCTCTGGTTGGATGACCAGGGGCGGTAATAATCGGATCACATTCATCCCAGCATTTAATACCAGGATGCCCTGATCAGTCATGGCTTGGATATAGGGTGCCACTTTTTGTTTTAGCTCGATGCCGATCATCAATCCCAAGCCGCGTACCTCACGGATCAATGGGGAAGGAATGGATTTCAATTGCTCGCGGAATCTTGTTCCCAGTTGCTCGGCGCGTTCGGGCAATTTTTCTTCTTCGATGACCTCTAGGGCGGCTAAGGATGCCGCGCAGGCTAATGGATTGCCGCCGAAAGTCGAGCCATGCCAACCAACGCTTAATGGGCCAACCCGTTCGCTGATCAACGTTGCACCCATTGGCAAGCCGCCAGCGATAGATTTACCAACGCTGACTAAATCGGGTTCTAAACCATAGCGCTGATAGGCAAACAACCTGCCCGTCCGCCCAAAACCCGTCTGGACTTCGTCGATAATTAATAAAGCGCCACGGGAGCGGCAGATATTTTGGGCTCCTTGCAAGAATTCTGGTGTAGCAGGATAAACCCCACCCTCCCCTTGCACTACTTCGAGAATTACCGCTGCGGTTTCCTCATTCACTGCTTCAGCAAGTTTTTCCAGGTTGTTATATGGAACATGGCTAAATCCTGGTACAAGCGGTTCAAAGGGGTCACGATATTTTTTGTTGTGGGTCGCTGACAAAGCACCCATAGTGCGACCATGAAAGGCGCGCATTGCAGCCACAATATTTTTCCGTCCGCTCGTGGCACGGGCAAACTTCAAAGCTGCTTCCACAGCTTCGGTACCAGAATTACATAAATAAACTCTCGACATGTTTGTGAGTTTGCATAAACGCTCTTGCAGAGCGGCGCGCTGGTCGTTATAGAACATTTCCGGGCAAGTGATCAATCGTTCAGCTTGAGTGGAAATTGCCTTTACAATGGCAGGATGCACATGACCTAAATTCCCCACTCCTTGTCCCCCTACACAGTCAATATATTCCCGTCCTTGGTCGTCGTATAATAACGCTCCTTTTCCTGCTACGATGGTCAGATCCCGTTTTGCATAAACCCCAGATGTATATTGCGCTTCCAGTGTTCGAATATCCATTGTATACCTCACCGATTAAGAATTTGTAAACCAAGTACCATTACCCTGCAAAGCATTTTGAATGGGTGAAGATAAGCGTCCGTCGGCGATGACCACCTGCCCGACTCCACCCTCTAGAGCTTCCTGCGCTCCGAGCACCTTTTTCTTCATTCGCCCTTGTGCAAATTCCAGGGCTTGTGTAATCCCATTAACGGAAATTTTTGGAATTAATGTGTTTGGGTCTGGGAATTCCCGTAATAGACCGGGAGCCGCGGTTAACAACAATAATGTTTCTGCTCGAAGCGCCGCAGCAACCATTGCCGCTGCCCGGTCGCCATCCACATTTAACATTTCCCCTTTTGAGCTGACTGCTAACGGTGCAATGACGGGGAGGTAGCCTTGTTCCAACAAAGTAAGCAGTAAACTGGTGTTAACGGAGGTGATTTTGCCGCTGTAATCGTCATGAATCAGGCGCTTGCGCCCATTTTCGAGACTAACAACCGTCTCTTTCCTTTCTGCTAATAGGAGTCGCCCATCTACCCCGCTTAATCCCAGTGCATTCACGCCGAGTTGTTGGAGTTGTTCCACTAGCAAGGCATTGACTTTCCCTTTTACTGCCATCGCAAAAATCTCTAAGGTTTTTCGATCCGTGTAACGCGAGGTATACCCCGAAGGAGAAGTGATAAACCGAGCTGGATGATGGAGGGCTTCCCCAAGCAAATTAGCTTCGGATGAACCGCCATGGACTAAAACTACACGCTTTGTGGAATTTTGGAGGATTTGCAATACATCTTTACAAATTGCGCTGAAATCTACTCCCTCTGTTCCGCCTAATTTAATAACCAAAATTGGATGATGGTTCTGTGTAGAATTCATTTAACGTTTTCCTTGACTAGATTGGATGTAAACCTGGGAATTCTAATCCAAGGGTTTCCTCGAACCCAAACATGAGATTCATACATTGCACAGCACTACCGGCTGCGCCTTTCATGAGATTGTCAATTGCGCACATGGCAACGAGATGATTATGTTGTTCGTCGAAGTCAAAGCCCAGGTCAGCATAATTGGAGCCTGCTAATATTTTTGGCTCTGGAACGCGGTAGATTCCCCGTTGTTCTTTCACCAGGCGGATAAAGGGATTTTCATTGACAACTTCGCGGTATGCCCGCCATATTTCTTTATTGGTAATTCCCGCATTGGCAGTGGCATGCACGGTTGCTAACGCCCCCCGCACCAGGTCTACTGAGGTCATTGTCATGACCACCTGGTTCAATCGGCTTTCTTGAATTACTTCTGCTGTGTGGCGATGTCCAAATGGGGAAAATGTGCGGATCACGCTGCTGCGTTCTGGGTGATGGGTGCCTGGGTTCCCCTCGGCACCGCCTTCGGATGACCCGACTTTGATTTCGATAACGACTGGTTTTTCAGTGTCAATCAGGTTCGCTTTGATAAGGGGTAAAAGTGCTAAATTTGCAGCTGTGGCATTACAACCTACACCGCTGATGTAATGGGCTTGCCGGATTTGCTCACGATGAAGTTCTGGTAATCCATAAACAAAACGATCCAACCATTCCGGAGCAGCATGTTGGTTTCCATACCATTGTTGATACAGATTTGCGTCGCGTAAGCGAAAATCGGCTGAAAGATCAATGATGTTGGGAGCAATGTCTACATATTGGTTGATCTCTAGTTGGGCTTTCCCGTGGGGTAATGCTAAAAATAAAACGTCACAAGGTTCAAGCGCGGCTGGATCGCAAAACTTTAGCGTCGTCCTTTTTCGCAAATTTGGGTGGACTTGATAGACATACTCCCCTAAATGACTCCTCGAGGTTGCCTGAGCAATCTCTACTTGTGGATGATCAGATAACAAGCGTAAGAGCTCTCCGCCGCTATAACCAGATGCGCCAACAATAGATGCCCGTATCATTCTCTCCCCCTTGAATGAATGATGAAGCTGCAATGAAATATTTTCATAATACTTTGACCTCTCCTCGAGCTACTTGTAGGAAATAATCCACCAATTTTCCGGGGATATCTACTCCAGTGATCGGATAACTGGTGTGAAATTCCATGGTGTGATTCACTTCATTGATTTCGAGCCCCCGTTCTGGATGCTCGAAGACATCGATTGCAAGAACCCCACCACCGACAGCTTTGGCGGCTTTCAAACAAATGTCGCTTAATTCGGGGGTGACAGGGCAATTTTCACCGCTGGCACCTCGTGCCGTATTCGTGATCCAATGTTCCGACTTTCGATAAATTGCCGCGATGACCTCATCTCCGACCACAAAAGCACGAATATCGCGCCCTGGCTTATCAACGTATTCCTGAATGTAATAAATGGTATGCTGATAAGAGCCCAAAGTCTCTTTGTGTTCCAGCAAGGCTTCAGCTGCGTCGCGGTCATTAATTTTTGATACCATCCTGCCCCATGAACCGACAACGGGTTTCAACACCACTGGGTAACCAAGTTCCTCGATGGCTTGGAGCGCTGATTCGGTGGAGAAGGCAGTCAATATGCGTGGTTGCGGAATATTAGCTTTAGCTAACGCTGCGCTGGTTGCCAATTTATCCCCACATGTTTCCGCGACAGCAGCGGTATTGACCGTAGGAATCCCCATGGAGTTAAGGACTTTTACAGCATATAAGCCGCGTCCAAAGCTGATACTTCGTTCCAGTACTGCCGCATATTTTTTCCAGGGGTTGGGATTTTGTAAATCGAAATAGATAACGCGGTCGTCAAGGAGGTCATAGGTGACGCCACGCTTTTCCAGTGCGCTGACAATCCATTTTTCCTCAACCCGCATGCGCGAATAAATTACACCAACATGGATAGAAGAGTTCATACATCAAATCCAATAACCGATGTGAATAGAAGATCGGGGTGATTATTCACCCCAATCCTCTGCTTCCATTGGCGCTGGAGCCACTTCGGGTGGGTCTAGGGAAACCACTTCCAGGTCAATCCCGCAATCGGGGCAAACGACGATCTCGTTGACAAAGGTATCGTTTGCCAAATCAATTTCTGCTTCACATTCTGGGCAATAGATATTACTCATTTTTGATCCTCCGATAGTTTAGTCATAAGATAAAAAAACCCTCCTAGGAAGGAGGGCTTTTTATAAGCATATTGATTGACCGCTAAACACGTAAGACTACACAGCCCATCCTTCCTGGCGAAGGTGAGTTCGGACGTGGAGCGAACGGCTTAGCGAATAACGTTAACATCGTGAATAAATATAATCCTTATCAAAAGTAGTGTCAAGCACTCAGCGTAGAAAAAATAAACAAAATCTAAAAGCGTTTTTCGTGCAAATTAAACGGAGATATTCACGGTTTTGCCAACTGCTGGATCTAAAGAGGATGATTGTTGTATCATCTTAAGCAATGCTTGTGCTTGATTTTTTTGTTGATCTTGGATAGATTTCATTACCGCCACTGCAAGTTGTAATTCGAGGTTGGAATTTTGATTGTCGATGGCTAGTTGTGCTAAGTTGTTTTCAAATGAGACATCGTTAATTGCCATTTTGAAATGCTCCTTGTTCTTGATCATTTATATGGGCAAGTGGATCGTTTTGACCTGAACTTGGTAGAATGGTTATTACAAATTGAATTTCCTGCTGAGAATAATCGAGGTTATATGTGTTGGTGTATTGAAGGTAAGGTTTGCCTTT
>DAOTVW010000326.1:0-3009 GCA_034436035.1 Anaerolineales bacterium | reverse complement strand
AACTATTTTGTGGTCTGGGCTGATGAGCGAAGAGGCGATAATTACGACATTTACGGCGCCCGAGTTACACCTGCCGGCGCACTTCTTGATTCATCGGGAATTATTATCTCCTCAGCATTTTCGGGGCGGAAATGGCCAGCCGTTGCTTTTGATGGCACAAATTATTTTGTGGTATGGGCTGACTGGCGTAATAACGAAGTCGCTGATATCTATGGAGCCAGGGTTACGACCTCAGGAGTAGTTCTGGACCCATCAGGAATTCCAATTTCCACTGCCAATGACGCACAGGTTAGATGTGCTGTTGCTTTTGATGGCACAAATTATTTTGTGGTATGGGATGATTATAGAGTTGGCTGGCCTGTTAATGACATTTACGGAGCCCGAGTGACTACCGATGGTGTTGTTTTGGACCCCGACGGAATACCAATTTGTACTGCGCCGAGTAATCAGAGCTACCCAGATATCGCCTTTGATGGCACAAATTATCTGGTTGTGTGGGATGACTTGCGCAATGGTTATTTTGTTGAAATTTATGGCACAAGGGTTACACCTTCAGGAACAATACTTGACCCCGGTGGCATTCCTATTTCGGCAAATGCATCAGCAAATGGGGGGCTTCATCCTCAGATAGCGTTTGATGGCGTAAACTATCTTGCAGTCTGGGATGATTATAGCGATAATATTGTGGGTACAAGAATTTCACCCAATGGCACTGTGTTAGATAATGCAATTGGTATTTCCACAGGTAGTTGGCAAGAAATTTTTCCGATTATAAGTTACAACGGCACCAGTTATTTTATTGCCTGGGATGATTATCGGGATTCTGCTACAAAGTATAAAATTTATGGTTCAAGAGTTACGACCGATGGTATTGTTCTTGACCCTGCAGGTATCAAAATCTTTGACCAATTCTGCGGTTGGCAGGACCCGGCTGGGATAGCCTCAGATGGCACGAATTTTTTAACCACACTGATTTCCTCCAATTATTTACTCTATGGTGTTAGAGTAAATTCACAAGGAGCGGTTATTGATACAACAGGTATTCTTATTTCCTATGCTGGTTATCCAGAGTATTCACCTTCGGTTTCTTTTGACAACACAAATTACCTGGTAGTTTGGGAAGACTATCGCAATACAAATAGCGATATTTATGGGGCAAGGGTAAGCTCTCAAGGTTCAATTCTTGACCCTACGAGCATACCAATCTTGGTCCATGATTCGTTGCAATCTTCGCCAGCAGTCAGTTTTGACGGCACAAATTATTTCATCGTCTGGCAGGATAAACGGGGTGCGAGTAATGATGTATACGGGGCAAGGGTAAGTATCCAGGGAATAGTTTTGGATTCTTCCGGCATTATTATAACGGATGCAAATGGAAACCAGGAAAAGCCGGCGATTGATTTTGATGGCACAAATTATCTTGTGGTCTGGCAGGATTCCCGTAATGGCAATTATGACATATATGGCACCAGAATTGATACCTCGGGAACCATCCTTGACCCAACAGGCATACCGATTAGTATTGCGGCCAATAGCCAGACAATACCTTCAATTACATTTGGTGGTGTCTGTTATCTCGTTGTCTGGCAGGATTATCGTAATTCTCTTTATGAAATCTATGGCGCCCGCATTAGTTCTTCAGGCAATGTTCTTGACCCAGCAGGAATTCCCATCGCTACGGGCGGACCTAATTGGAATCCGCAAGTTTCATTTGATGGTAATAATTTCTTCGTGGTTTGGGGTGCTGGTTTATCTTCTGACCAGGATATTTATGGTGCAAGAGTCAGTGAGGACGGCATTGTTTTAGACCCCGGAGGTATTCCAATTGCTGGATTGGCTGGTAACCAATGCCAGCCTTGTGCAGTTTTTGATGGCACAAATTATCTTGTGGTCTGGCAAGACCAAAGGAATGGTGATAATTATGATATTTATGGTTCAAGGGTTACGGCCGATGGTATTGTGCTTGACCCTGATGGGCTTGAATTAGTAAATCAACTGTTTAATCGTTCAAATCCTGCTTTAGGAAAAGGGCCATCCCATCAATCACTGCTTTGCTTTGAAGGTTTCACTGCTGAACCATATAATAATCTTCGGATCTTCGGTGCTCTTTGCGAAGATGTGGGGGTTGAAGAAGAAAATAGAGCTGAAAGCCGAAAATTAGAAGTTTACCCGAATCCATTCCATAAAAATATTACGATTAAATTCCAAATCCCAAGCACCAAATTCCAAATTTCAAACAAATCCGCAATAAATTCAAATCTTGCTACTTGCTACTCGCTACTTGCTAATCTCAAAATCTACGATGCGACTGGCAGGCTGGTTAGATGCTTGACGCTTGACGCTAAACGCTTAACGCCTGTTGTTTGGGATGGCACTGATGACTCTGGCCGCAAACTTCCGGCTGGCATTTATTTCTGCCAATCGGAGTGCGGAGTTGAAAGGGAAGTAAAAAAAATAATAAAGGTGCGATAAAAATTGGAAGGAGGTTAAAATGGGTCGTTATATAATACTAAAGATTGGGCTTTTTTGCCTAATCTTGATGAATCTGGGTTCTGCCCAGATGATAATGTACATTGACCCGCCAAGAATACAAGCAAAAGCGGTGGGGCAGCAGTGCACGCTAACAGTTAGAGTGCGTAATGCCTATGGTGTTCCTGCTTGGCAGGCAGGACTCTATTTCAATTCTGCAACGCTCAGTGGTAATAGTATAATTTTTGATAATAACGATTCCTTAATAAGGTATGCGTATGGGGTCTCTCATAGTGCTTTTAATGTTAGTGGAAGCTGGGGCACTGGTATTCTGAATTACTGTGGTGGCACTCAATTGGGTGTTGATTCTGGTGGTATTGGTGATGGCAATGTGATGAAACTTATCTTTAATGTTGTGGGAACCGGGAGTTCAATATTGGACCTTCCCCAGGATAATGGTGATGCTCAATCAATGCTTGTTGATACCACTGTTAAGATGGTGCCTTTTATCTGTCAGGATGGTTTTTATGGTAATGAGAC
>DAOTVW010000325.1:0-4387 GCA_034436035.1 Anaerolineales bacterium | reverse complement strand
GAAGCCATCTCTTTGCCGGGCGTGAGATTGCTTCGTTCGCAAAGTGCGCTCTCTCGCAATGACGGTTTGATGTCACTGCGAACGAAGTGAAGCAGTCTCCCTCTCGTAGTTGGAGATTGCTTCCTTCGCAAAGCGCGCTCTCTCCTAATGGCAGCTTGTTGTCACTGCGAACGAAGTGAAGCAGTCTCCCTCTCATCCTTGGAGATTGCTTCGTTCGCAAAGTGCGCTCTCTCGCAATGACAGCTACGCTATTTTATTCAACGAAGTGAATCTTTGCAAGGTTTTCTTCAATCACACGTAGGGCGGGATTCCATTCCCGCCATACACTAGACCCTTGCGCGACCTCATTCCCGCCTTTCTCTAATTCCCATTTGCGGGCATGTCGGATCCTCTATACCTCTCCGTTGTCCTCGGATTTGTCCATTAACCTCTGCTATAATCTCCATAAATCATTCGAGGAGTGTCGTACATGATCAAGACAATGGCAATCCATCTGAACACACAGGGTAACGCAGATATTCATGATATCACCGAAGCAGTGCAAGATCTGGTTCGGCAATCAGAATTACAAAACGGCATTGTTACCATCTTTTGCCCATCCTCCACCAGCGCCGTCACTACCATCGAACATGAAAGCGGCTGCTTTAATGATTTGCGCCGTTTGTTTGATCAGATCGTCAATCCAAATCAGCCGTATGCCCATAATAGCCGCTGGGGGGATGGCAACGGACACAGCCATGTGCGGGCAGCGTTATTAGGGCCCTCGCTCACTGTCCCTTTCGTCAATGGGCATTTGACCCTTGGCACCTGGCAGCAAATTATATTTATTGACTTCGACGTGCGCGCCCGCCGTCGCGAATTAGTGATCCAAATCATGGGAGAATGAACCACCGTAAAGGTTCATTTCTCCCATAATAATTTACCACCTCCATGCGCGGGAACAGCAAAATGCCTTCCCATGTCAAGGAAGGCAAAGCTGAAAATAAACCGTACTAACGTTTTATAAGACGATTGACTCTTCTTTTTCCCGCATGGTTTGAAAGGCAGCAATCGACACTTCCAGCATATCTAATCCTGGTTCACGCGTGGTGAGATGCTGCAATGCTAAGTTTGGTTTTACAATCCAACGCACCCAAGCCCAATCTAAGTGATTTGCCGTCCAACGAATATATTCATACGCTAGCCCCGCTAAAACCGGAATCATCACCACCCGGCTGATCAAACGCCAATATAACGGAAGAGGCCCGAACAAGGAAAACAACAAAACTGACATCACCACCAAAGTCAACAAAAAGGATGTACCACAGCGGGGATGCTCCAGTGAATAGCCCGCCACGATTTCAGGGGTTAACTCAGCCCCAGCTTCAAAGGCATTGATGGTTTTGTGTTCAGCACCATGATAAGCGAACACACGCGCAATATCAGGCAGCTTGCCAATCGCCCAAATATAGCCAACCAGCAACAGCAAACGCACCACCCCTTCCAATAAATTTCCCCACCAGGCGGAAAAATGCCAATACCGTTCGGACAGCTGCCCCACTAACGCCGGCGCTAAAAAGAACAATCCAACCGCAATGGTTAAGGATAATCCTAAAGTAAGATATAAAGACGCTCCTTCTAATTTCTCTTCCTCGCCGGTTTGCGTGTTTGCGGAAATGGTCAGCGCGCGCATCCCCAGACTTAATGCGTCCCATAACGTGACCACTCCCCGCAAAAACGGGATCTTTGCCCAGACACTGCGATAAATTGGGCCAAGGGCTTCACTATGTACAACGATTTGCTGATCCGGGGCTCGCATAGCAATCGCTACCGCGTTGCGCCCGCGCATCATCACCCCTTCAATTACTGCCTGCCCACCATACGCGGGCATCCTCGATTTCTCCATTGCGAATACCTCTAAATAAATACCATCTTGCTAAAATCTTAACCTTTTTGGGTTTCCTTCACATTATAGAAAAAGTGAATCAGGGTATCAATGCCCCTTTGCCAGGTGGGAAGGTGAAGTTTTTCATTTGGTGCATGTAGATTGTCATCCGGCAGCCCAAAGCCTACCAGGATGGTGGGCATTCCCAATAATTGCTGCAGCTCTCCAATAATAGGAATACTCCCGCCTTCCCTTTTGAAGATAGGCTTGACCTTCCAAATTTGCTCCATCGCCTGCGCCAAAGCCTGTACTTGTGGTTGATGCGGGTCAATGCTGGACGCCGGTGAACCAGCAAATTGTACCAGTTCCCAGCGCACACTTTTTGGTGCATGTTCCTCGAGATACTGGCGCAACTGTTGATGCACTTCTTCAGGGTCTTGGTCTGGCACAAGCCGGCATGATATCTTCGCCATAGCATAAGCAGGTAAAACGGTCTTAGAACCTTCCCCGATATATCCAGAATACAATCCATTGACTTCCAGCGTCGGGCGTCCGCCTATTCTCTCCGCGGCGGAATAGCCCTCCTCGCCAAATAAAGCGGGTGCGCCGGTTGTTTTGAGGAAATAATCGTCATTCGTTGGAAGCCGGGCAAAATTTTCCCGATCCTCAGCACTTAATGGGCGTACTCGATCGTAAAAGCCTGGCAAGGTTACTCTCCCTTGGCGATCATGCATTCCGGCGATTAACTCACACAACACCTGAGCCGGATTATGCACTGCGCCGCCAAACATACCCGAGTGTAAATCTCCCGCAGCGCCATAAACGCGTAGCTCAAAATAAGCCAACCCGCGCACTGATATGGAAATGGTTGGCAAATCTACAGCCACAATCCCGCCATCAAGATTTAACGCTAAATTGGCTTTGAGGATATCTTTATGATTGCGAATAAATTCACCCATGCTCGGTGAACCAATTTCTTCTTCTCCTTCAAAGATGAATCGTAAATTTACCGGCAAGTGGTCGGTTTTGATGATCGACTCAATGGCTTTCAATCCCGCCATCATTTGCCCTTTCATATCTGAAGTACCGCGCCCATACAGGTTCTCGCCCACCACAGTCGGCTCGAATGGTGGGGTTTTCCACAGCTCTAATGGTTCTGGTGGCTGCACGTCATAATGTCCATAGACTAAAAAAGTCGCAGCAGAAGCGCCTGCCTGAAACAATTCTCCCACCACCATTGGGTGTTTCGCAGTCGGCATTACAGCGACATTTTTTGCACCTAAATTCCGCAATGCTTGCGCCACCCAATTTGCGGCTTTTTCCATATCTTTTTGATATTTCGAATCCGTGGAAACAGATGGGATAGCGACTAATGCTTTTAATTCTTCCAAAAAACGTTCCCCATTTTCATGGGCATAAGCAAGCGCTTTTTCACGTTGGTCAGACATAAATACCTCCTGTGGATTAAGTAAAAGAATTATACCCCCTTCTTATCCGGCAAGCGCAAGCGTTGAATAGAGATAAACACTAAATAGGATACCAGCAACAAGGCAGTGAACATCAAAGTAAAGCCATAAAAACCGGGATTGCGAGTGGGATTGAGCATTTTATCCCATACCTCTTTCAGAATCTGGTCTGGCTGGGTTAATAAATCCCAACTATTCCAGCGTGAAAATCGTCCCAAATACAATCCCAGCCCGCTTAACCCCAGCGCAACCACCGCAAATATCCATCCAATCAACCTGCCTGCCACATTTTCAACCAAGATGTGCATGAGGCGTAAAGAGACAATCCCTAAAAAGAAACCGCTCCAGCTAAAAGCAGCCAGTAAACCGATGTCAAACCATAAGGGTAAATACGGCCGAACCTCGAGATGAAAGAAATCGGTTAAGATATAAGGCGCATTAGGGAAGAACACCAGCCACAGAATCCCCGGAATAAGCCAGCGCCACCATTGCCCTGGGTGACGCTGATCCAGCCACACAGACCAGAGACTAAAACCATAAGGCAGCCAGGCTAAGCATAGATTCCAAGCCAAATTGAGATAGACCCAAATGCTGCGACTGATGAGCACGCGTAAAAAGAATAAACCAAAAGCAAGCAGGCTTGATAAGGCTAATGGGTAAAACAAATGATCCGCCAAAAAGCGGTGAACCTGGCGCAGTGAAGTAAACATAAAATACTCCTCTATTGATTATATCGGATACAATAAAAACATGTCAAAAGAACGTCTGGATATTTTATTAGTAGAACGCGGTTTAGCCCCTAGCCGCTCTGCTGCGCAGCGGTTGGTGTTGGCAGGGGAAGTGCGGATTGGATCACAGGTCGCCTTGAAACCATCGCAAATGGTGGAACGGGATATGGAGCTGACCATTATGAAAGGACTGCCATTTGTCTCGCGGGGTGGGGAAAAACTGGAATATGCACTGCAACAATTTGCCATTAACGTGCAGGATAAGGTGTGCGCAGATGTAGGCGCTTCAACCGGCGGTTTCACCGATTGCCTATTGCAGCATGGTGCAA
>DAOTVW010000324.1:0-2196 GCA_034436035.1 Anaerolineales bacterium | reverse complement strand
TCACTATTTTCTCTCGGTAAGCAACGGATGAAGTATAATCAGACTATCTGGAGGCTTTTGTATGGAAATTACCTGGTATGGTTTATCGTGTTTTCGTTTATCGGAAAGGGGAATGGCAAGTGTAGTTACCGACCCATACGATCATCAAGTGGTGGGATTGGAAGCGCTTAAATTAAAAAGCGAAATCGTCACTGTCAGTCATCGTGCTCCTGGTCATGATTATGTACAAGCCGTAAAAGGAAAAAACCATGTCATTACTGGCCCAGGAGAGTATGAAATTGGTGGTGTATTTATTACCGGTGTCCAAACCAATGGCACCAGTAAAAAAGATGCTGATGAGCCACGCAACACTTTGTATGTGTTTGATTATAATGGCATAACCATCGCTCACCTTGGGGATATCCGCCGTATTCCTACTCAAACCGAAGTGGAAGCGCTGGGCAATGTCCATGTCGCTCTTGTACCTGTCGGCGGGGGAGGCAGCCTTAGTGCCGCTAAAGCTGCGGAAATAGTCAGCGTCCTCGAACCGGGTATTGTAATTCCCATGCATTATTCCCTGCCAAACCTCCAGTTGAAACTTGCACCGCTCAGTAAGTTTTTGAAGGAAATGGGAATTGGTGATGTCGAAGAACATGACTCTCTCAAAATAACCCAAACATCCATCCCTGAAGAGACCAAAATCGTGGTTTTGAAAGCGCAATCTTCCTGATAAGGATCACATCATGGCTGTAAAACTCATAATGACGTGGGATATCCTTCCAGCAAAAGAACAAGAATATTTTGAGTTCATGGTTAGAGAATTTATTCCCGGTATCCAAAAACTGGGGCTTGAGCCTTCGGATGCTTGGTTTACAGTGTATGGTGATCAACCACAGATTATGACTGCTATTCGCAGCACAAATTTAAAAGTCTTACAACAGGTATTGAATTCAAGCGATTGGGAACGACTCACCTCCCAATTACTGGATTACGTGGAAGAATTAAATTATAAAATTGTCGAGGACCGGCCGGGCTTTCAACTGTAAAGCTCACTGAAAAACATGACATCCGCCTTATCTGACCAACTGCTGAATTGGTACGCACAAAACGCTCGCTCGCTCCCCTGGCGTATAAATCCTCACCCTTACCATGTCTGGATCTCCGAAATCATGCTCCAGCAAACGAAAGTGGAGACGGTGATCCCTTATTTCAACCGCTGGATAGAACGTTTTCCGAATATTTCCTCCCTAGCAAAAGCAAACCAGTCCGAAGTATTACAAGTGTGGGAAGGGCTTGGTTATTATGCCCGTGCTCGCAATATCCATCGAGCTGCTCAAATCATTGTCAATCTATACAACGGAGAACTGCCTCAAGATCCCAAAATACTCAAAAGCTTACCCGGCATTGGCGCCTACACTGCCAATGCAATCGCATCCATCGCATATCAACAAAATGTAGTCACCCTTGATGGTAACGTCATGCGTGTGATCGCTCGGTTGACGGCGCTGAATTTGCCGGTCAAAAGCAAAATCGCGCAACAAAAAATACATGATTTTGCCAATGATATTTTACCCAATGGTAAAGCAGGTCAATTCAATCAAGCGCTGATGGAATTAGGTGCCTTGATCTGCACGCCACGTAAACCAGATTGCATCCATTGCCCGTTAATCAATGAGTGCCAGGCTTATCGGGAAGGGCTGCAAGAACAAATCCCCTTCAAAACACCCAAAAACCCTATCCCCCACATCACGGTCACTGCTGGCGTTATATGGCAGGATAACCGTGTGCTTATCGCCCAACGTCCGCAAAAAGGTTTACTCGCGGGACTCTGGGAATTTCCCGGTGGTAAAGTCGAAAAGGATGAAACGCTGCAAGGTTGTCTACTTCGCGAACTGCACGAAGAATTGGATTTACCAGTGAATGTTGAGAAGAAGATCGGCGTTTTTCACCATGCCTATACGCACTTCAAAGTTACCTTACACGCCTTTTACTGCCATCCCTTCCCCGGTCATTCTCCAAGACCCCAAAACCATCAAGCACTATATTGGGCGGAACCGGCTGAATTAGCAAACTTCCCGATGGGTAAAATAGACCGCAATATTGCCCAAACCCTTACCAAGGAGACATTATGTTAATCGTTGATGCACATGAAGATCTTGCCTGGAATATCCTTACCTTTCAGCGAGATTACACCCAATCCGCAATAGAAACTCGCCG
>DAOTVW010000323.1:0-2746 GCA_034436035.1 Anaerolineales bacterium | reverse complement strand
TTCTGGGATTATAACCTCCTGCTCTGCAGTACTACCCAATAGCTCACTTGTCACAGCCTCAACCTTCACCTTCACAGGACCGGTCTTGTTATGTACCAGCAGAATCTTGCCGTCCTCCCATAAATTTTAGATACCCCATCAATCCAGGCACCTATCCACACGATCTCCTGCCCATCAGGGGCCCAGACCTTCACAGGAACACCCCAACGCCGATAGCTGTCCTTGAAAGAGTATACCACCTCTGGTTCCTTTGCTATCGTGATCGCAGGCCTCCTGGCCAATAGCTGCTGGTATGTCAGGACAGGCTGCTGTTGAATCAGTGCATCTATCTTTTGAGCCAGCGGTAGTGCCTCACCAGCAAGTTCTCCGCGTGCATCTATAATCACGGCAATGTTGTCTCGAACGAACCTGATTGGACCCGAAAAAGCAATTGTTCCAAGACCTTCCAAGCGGTTACGTGCCGATGAAAAATAATATTCGACAGCTTCATTTGGCAATTGAGTCATGGCAAGATCATATATAAGATACTCATTAGCTGTTTGGGAATCCAGTGCTACACAAACTTTCATAAAAATAGAACCGACCAAACGATCTTCCTTTGATTTTCTATATCTTTCCACGTTTTTATCAAGATATTCCTTAATCAAATTGGGGTCTTTTTTTACTCCAGATGGAATATGCTCCAAGAGCCATTTTTTTTGTTCCTCCGGAAGGTCTGTCGGCAAAGGGTCTGGATTCTTAATAAAATAATCCCAGTGCCATTCACATAAAACTCCTTGTGTACCTTCTATGAAAAGGCCTGGCGGATAGGATATATTTTCTCTTGTTATGAGCCCGGGATTTAATAGAAGAGATTTATCAATTCTTGGAGAAGTCCTCAAGATATTTGACTTTGGCCACTTTTCTAAACCAGATTTTTTACCAATGGAGGTCAATCGCTCACGTTCACCACTAACCATTTTAAACAATCTGAAATCTTCGGCCGCTTCTACTGTTAGTCTGTTGCTAAATATAATAACAGTGGCAAGGATAACAAAATAACAGGTCCTTTTTAGCTTGCTGGTTACCATAATATATTCTCCTTTGAACTTGTCGGTTTCAATATCACTAATAAACAGAGAAACTATAATCGACAGGGCTACCTGGCGTTACTGCAGGAAAGTTGTCAATCACTCTATTCCTATAGTTATTTGTCCAAGTGTCATCGCCATCGAGGTAACGATATGGAAAATGAATCGGCCCATCATCAGGATCAAGGTCCACATCAACACAGCCTCCCGAGGCATCGTAGATCCAACCATCAATCCTTGCAAAAGCGTGGTTAGCAAATCCTGACCGCCCTTCTATTATACTCCCATCTCCATCTACTACAGGGTTAGGATCAATTGGTGGGCCAAATCTATAAAAAGGATTATTGGTCCAACCACAACCAATAGGATAGATGCAGTTCAGATATCCAAAAGGCTCGACGTATGTATTTGATGCACCACAACCAATTGAGTTTGCAAATATTACCTCGGCTTTAGCCATATCGTAACAATTGACGGTGCCAATATCAGTACGATTGTAGTTTGTAAGCCACAGCGACAGGTTGAATGGGGCCGATCTACCATCAGCTGTATATTGTGGTGCGCCATCTGCTGTATCGTACACGCCGCCGGCGGACTTGTAAAAATTCTCCCAGATTTGGTCCATTGCTTCCGGTTCCGTATCGCAGCCCCAGGCAATGCTACAGGAGATGTCGAGAACCTCCTTCCAAGGTAAAGCCTGCGGGGCATTGGGGGCCCTTAAGACCACATATAACCTACAGCCTTCCTGCTTGTTATCTACATCGACCCATGTATTAGTGCCCCATGGCACCTTGTACCTCCATTGGGCCGAATAATCCCTTAACTCCACCTGCTCATTTATACGCATCTCCGCCTGACAGCGTATAGCTTCACTAGGCCATCTTGTCCCAAATGTAGCCGCAGCCATCCCCTGCCAATCGCCTATATTGAACATATCCCCAGAGGTCTCAGCACGTACAATGATACCCTCTGTAGGAAAGGTCAGATCACACGGATGCCAAAACTGAACCTTCGCATAAGCCTGCGCACCTTTGGTCCAACACGCCGGACCATTCGTCCCATGCAAACGATTATACTCAGGCTTGCCTACATCCCTCAATAGATGGGTTATCTCATATTCAACCGTCCACAATATAGGCTCAATCACATCTATGGAAATAGTCTGCCCTGGGCTAGAACAACAACGAGCAGTAAGCCATTTCCCACCTTCGGTATCAAAGGTCACCGTAACCATCTCACCAACGCCATTTGCAGCCCCAGACCAGACGGGCGAACCGCTGGGCCAGCGAGCCCCAGTTGGAACTGGCCTGGCCCTGAACCGGTACTTAGTGCCTTTTAAGATTGTAACGCTCTCAGGGTAAGGGGGAAGGTTGCTCCATTGACCTGGCGAATATTCCATCTCAACCAGCCCTACATCAACAACCGTTACTTTAAGCCAACCAGTATCCCAGCCACATTCAGGATAACCATTAGGGTCTGGCTGATAAGATAACTTCAGGATCACCTGCCCGGGACTGATCCCCTTTACAGTAAGAGTCGATGGGACCCGGCTGACAAGCCATCTCTTACTGGCATGGGAACCATCTATTACTACATCCTCGCCACTGTAAACCCTGACTATCTCAGGCGAATTACCTTGCACCAAAAGGGTAAAGTAGCCAGACCACAAACTCCAT
>DAOTVW010000322.1:0-3104 GCA_034436035.1 Anaerolineales bacterium | reverse complement strand
GCAGTCAGCAATTTCACTAATGCCAGAAATTCGTCCCATTCTTCTTGAAAAAAGTGGAGCGTTACATTGTTGAGCTCTAAATGATAAGTAGTCTCGCCATCTGGTTCTTGCGCACGCCAGGCGAGATAATTATCTGTTTCAGCAATGACATCTGTCTCGGGTTCAGGCATTTCTTTGGGCATATTTTCCTCCGTTCTAATCGGTATCTTCACTTAAAGTTTCCAGGAATTCCTGGTTGTTCGCCGTCCGGGCAAGCCGTTGCAGTATCGCTTCAGTTGCCGTGGTCGGATCCATGCCGGCTCCATGAGGTGGAGGGGTGATCATCGCATCATACATCCGCCTCATCAACCAAACACGTGGTGTGATATCAGGTCCTAATAACAATTCTTCACGCCGGGTTGAAGAACGCTCGATGTCAATGGCGGGGAAGATACGCCGTTCCTGTAAGCGCCGTGAGAGATGTAATTCCATGTTACCAGTACCTTTGAATTCTTCATAAACAACGTCATCCATGCGCGAGCCAGTATCCACGAGACAGGTCGCAATAATCGTCAATGATCCACCCTCTTCGATATTTCGCGCTGCTCCGAAAAACCGTTTTGGAGGATAAAGCGCCGAGGGATCAATACCTCCTGATAACGTGCGTCCGGATGGGGTAACAACCAGATTATACGCACGTGCCAAACGAGTGATCGAGTCCATCAAAATGACAACATGCCGGCCGATTTCTACCAATCGCTTCGCCCTTTCCAATGCCATCTCAGCAATCCGCACGTGTGATGTGACCGGTTCATCAAACGTGGACGAAATCACTTCCGCTTCTACTGAGCGATCCATATCGGTGACTTCTTCTGGTCGCTCTCCGATAAGGGCAACCATCAGATGAACATCGGGATATTTTGTGGAAATAGCATTAGCAATTTGCTTGAGGATGGTGGTTTTACCCGCTTTAGGTGGCGACACGATCAATCCACGTTGTCCGCGCCCAATGGGGGTCACGAGGTTAATGAGGCGAGTTGAAAGGGTGTGACGATCGGTCTCTAAATCAAAACGAGTGTCCGGGAAAATGGGGGTTAAGGATTCAAAATTAGGTCTTTCGCGGGCTTCTTCCGCATCGATGCCGTTAATCGTTTCGACCTTAAGTAAACCATAATGGCGTTCCGATTCGCGCGGCGGCCGCACCTGTCCAATTACCAGATCCCCAGTTTTTAAATTGTAGCGCCGGATTTGAGATTGCGACACATACACATCAAACGGGCCTGGCATATAATGACCCGAGCGTAAGAATCCTATCCCTTCATTCATGATCTCAAGAATTCCCCCCCTCAATTCCATTCCTTCCTGCTCTCCTTCAACTTGCCGGATGCGTAAAATCAAATCCTCTTTCTTCATTCGATTAGCACCCGTTACGTTGAGTTCAATCGCTTTTTGCCGTAACTCGGCTAAAGGTATGTTTTCAAGTTCCGCAACTTTCATTGTTTTTCCTTATCCTCTACCATGAGATATCGTTATCTTTTTCAAATCAGGTTAACCCGTGCAAGAATCATTACGCGGATTACCGAGTAATTATTCAATCAATCCAAACATGCACGTTGGGGATGTCAATTTGCATTGTTTATTAAATCATTCAACAATACAATAATCGAATAATATGGCTTAACGAATAAAAAAGCGTTCTAATGTTACCGTTTAAGTATTTCCAATGAACCATATATGTAAATCAGTTGAAAAGAACATTCAGACGGGAATATTACCTTCAATCCAGATATAACGTCGAAAATTGAACCACAATACAAGTGGGTAAAAATTCCTTGAATATGGGTTCGTCCCCAGATTATTTATATTATACACCATTAATTCCGGAAATTTGCAAGGATTTTAGTAAAATTTGAATTAAATTTGCAGGAGATATTTTTCGAATTGATGAAATAGTGGCTCAATCTGGTTGACAATCAAGGCGCACCTGTGTAAAATAAGGGCGCTTTAACAAGTGAAACGTTTAGGCCGAGATAGCTCAGTTGGTAGAGCACATGACTGAAAATCATGGTGTCGCCAGTTCGATTCTGGCTCTCGGCACTCTCGGCCTGACGAGGCCGGCTATGCGGGCGTGGTTCAGTTGGTAGAACGTCTCCTTGCCAAGGAGAAGGTCGTGGGTTCGAGTCCCATCGCCCGCTCTTTTTATCAACCACGGCGACGTGGCCAAGTGGTAAGGCAAGGGTCTGCAAAACCCTGATCACGGGTTCAAATCCCGTCGTCGCCTCACTTCTACCGAAACAAGCTAACTCATCAGAGTGGCTTGTTTTTATTTCCTACTGCGGTCAATATTGTAACTGGATAGATAACCTGGAAGCGGCAGATTAATCCCCGATCATTATTATTCCGTTGTGCCATGAGCGCTTGATCTCATCACCCCGCAGGAGGAAACACGCCCACGTGAAAGGGAATAACTGAGAAAATGATTGGCACCAATTTCCAACAATGATTAGGGCGGAAAAACTCAGGATGGTAACCAGCGGTAATCTTAATGGATCACGGTTTAATAAAATTTCTATATTAGTGATTGACTTTCACTTAAAAAAATACTAAAATCAAAATTGAGATCATCGGAGAACGTGCGGTGAACTCGCCCTGTATCCCGTATTTCCCCTCCCTTATCTGCGTTCGTTTATTCATAAACCGCGAACGAGCGTTCCCTATGCCACGCGTAGAACGTAAAATCCGTAATGCAATTTCCTATTCTAAAACCATGCCAGAGGAAGGGAAAGTCAAGCTAACATTTACTAAGGCGAACCGTCATCGGCACCATAGCGATTGGCAGAATCAGTTTGCTATTTGAGCAAGTGAAGGAGGTGTCATGATGATGCAAAAATGGTTCAAGTCAGCGTTAGCGGTAGGTGCGGCACTGACTCTGGCGGTAGCACTGTTGACACTGGTTGGGCGATTTCCGGTTTCCGCAGAGGTAGAAGGGACTTTTTTCGTAAATAGCAGTGGGGATGATCCAGATTCCAACATTGGCGATTGCCATTGTGCTACAACTGGTGGGAGTTGTACCCTGCGCGCGGCAATACAGGAAGCCAATGCCTGCTCGGGCGCGCAGACGATTC
>DAOTVW010000321.1:0-4607 GCA_034436035.1 Anaerolineales bacterium | reverse complement strand
CGCCAGACAGAGAACCACTTAGATCTATTCCCCATGCATAGCTCCCGACCAAAGTGTTTTTTGTCCCATTCAGCTCTACAATGTGTCGGCCAAATAACATCGGATCACTCACAAATTTCAAGTTCTCTACCACAAACCAAGCATTATTTGTCCAAATCGATGTTACTTGCTGTATCCTACGCCCAAGAGCATCAAATGTCCACTCAATTCTACGCCATGAGCTCGAAGGCGTGTCAGACTGACTCTCAACAATTATTAACCTGTTTTAAGCACCGCTGACTGTACTGGTTCAGCAGGTTGGCTGAGTAAAGGCTTTCACGCAGGTTCCAGCCGTTACCATCACCGCCACGTCGTGACACTTTTCGATTGCCAATGTCATCAAACCCATACTCAAAATGTTGACCAATCGTAAGGGTTCCGTCTAGACAGTATTTCCTACCTGCAATCACCTGGCCCAGTAAGCCGTATTTATATAAACAGTATGAACCGTATGAGAGGGTAACACGAACCCTTTGTTTGCATTTTTGTGTTCGTAGGCAAAGAAGACACCGAGGACTTACGAGCCGGACGTCCCTACATACGACGTGATGTCCTTAAGCCGGTTCAGATAATCGTATCGCTTGCTAAACGTTACGCATCTCGTGTTATCTTACTGAATAAATAACCACCCTGCTTCCTTTTAATCAAAACAAATCCAACGCGCTCTACAACGAACACGCAGCACTCCGAGCTGTGTAGCAAGTACTGGTGGCCGACTCATCCCAATGCAGCCATCGAAGCTATATTCCTTCACAACACTTTGCGTGGCACTGGACGCGTCATTGTGTGTCTATACTGCTAGCAGCACGATGTCTCCAGTAAACCAAAGCTGCCTCGATTTCCTCCTGATACCATTTGAGGTCTTCCCACCCCCTTGCCAGCTCCAACCACTTCGATATTGCAAGAGCTTGCAGAGGGTTGAATGATGCGTAGGCCTCAGCTAGCCTGGTGCGGAGATAGTTCTCCTCGACTAGAGTCTGTTGGAGAGTTTTGGAACCAAACTGGCTTCGGATTGTGTCAAGGTCAGTGCCTTCGACAAAGACGTTTAAGTGCTGAATAACAGCTTCAGCGTCTTGGGATTCACCGGCTTTCCCAGTGTGTGTATCAATCAGGTCCTCCAAAACTTGGCGAAGGTAAAACGGAAGGTCTTCATTCCTCAGCGACGCTAGACGGCTTCGCATTTGCAGAGCTTCATCATGGGAAAGAGGACGCAGGTCTTTCCGTGCGTTGACTGGAGGAAACGCCTCCTTGATAAGTTGCCGGACTGCTTCCACATCTCCGGCTGTGTTGGCTCCATTCGTACTCATGGCTTAACGCAGCAACCACTCACAAAGCTGGAATTAAGACCGGGATCGAGATTTCGGGAGAAACGATGATCCCGATTCCAATCAGCGCCCCCTCGCCGGCTATTAACCCACCTGTCCCGACACTCTCCCAAAAACCGTCCGAACCAGGCACGTAGATGATTAGGTTGGGCAGAGGATAAACAGGCGGAGGTATGGGCCTACTGACTATTTCATCAATCCACCGTGGAACTGGGCCACCCTTCGGGCCTTGGTCATCATCGCACTTGATGCACTCCTTTAAATAGCGAGTGATGTCATTTCTAAGTCCTCGCTTCCGTTGAATGATTTCATCAAAGTGACCTCCGGGTTTGGTGACGCCTCCTCCATGCTTGGGAAAGCCGCCCTTACCGTCCGCAACAGGATCGTAACGGCGAAGGTCGTCAAGCAAGTCAGCAGCCTTTCGGAAAATTTGACCTCGAAGGGCCTGGCACTCGGCCCTCGTCATCAATCCGAATAGATCAATCGAGTTGATCGTACTGTTTCCGACAAAACCGTAGAGATTCAGCCCTCCTCTTTCCCCGATGGGATCTCTGGATAGCCACCTGCCCGTGCGGGGCTGATAGACCCGGTATTCGTAAAGGACTAGGTCGCTGGTGTTGCAGGTGCGCTTGGTGCTGAAGCGGAAGGCGTTCAGGGTGGCAGCAGGACCGGATATGCGGATGGGTTCACCAAAGGGGCCGTATTCATAACGGGCGGTAACGTCGCCGGTTGTGGCACTGACTAATGATACAATGTTACCATTGCCGTCATAGCAGATATTAAGAAATAAATAACCAAAAGCCTTGTAAACTAAATCCATTCTAAAAATATTTCATTTTGACTTACACGTGCAATCGTAAACCCAGTGATGATTTCCATTCCGATCATGATATTCAACATATTTAAGATTTCCATCCGATTCCCAGGTAAAATATGGCCCACATGGAATACCATTAAGGTATCCTATGAGTTCCCTGGGTACACCATTACTGTAAAAGGTAAAAATGAAACCATTTCCACTATCAATCCGAGATCTGAGATTGCCCTCTGGATCGTAACACCTAGCCCAAATGATAAGATCGTAGTCTTCAGACTTCCGGAATAATGAGCGCGCAGCAATTTTTCCGTTCGGGTAATATATCGCCCTACGTCCACCAATATAACGAAGTGTAAGGTCCAAAAGTCTTCCTTTAAATGTAGTGTGTTCAACCACGATTATCGGTCCACATGGGATACCTACATTCCGTAAAAAAATAAACCCAAATACAACCAATGAAATAACAACCAAAAAACTCATCAAAAATATTTTTCGCAAATTCATAAGTCAAAAGTTGATTTTTTTAAGGTCGTCTAGACAACATTTACACGCTTTGCTAAATGAACCGTAAAATTCAGCATTTCTCACAGCTAAACTTATAAGAGCCCGCAAACACTTTATCGACATCTCGTATGCAGGAATCTCAAGCTCAGCGGACAGCTCCGCGTATCTCTTAGTGCCTATCCATTGGTGCTTATTATATTCCTTTACACACTGCTCGACATGCACCGCTTCATGATAAACAGTACACCAACCAACGCATGTCGTAATGTCTTCTTGAAAATCAACATGGGCACCAAACGTATCGCACCTTGTAGTAGCCAAAGCCTTATAGTTTGAAACTGAAATTCCTGGATCACTCACGGACGACTTATACTTATTAAGGATAATCATTTGCTGCGTCAGCTGCTCCCTAAGGCTTATTATTTCACAGGCAGGGCAACACTTGCTACCTGCATTATTATATTTAGTCCAGTACTCATCCAAGCTTGTTATTGCCCATATCCCTAAACCTAAATAATCTATAGTCTCAATAGGAGCATTTTTGACTAAACAATATAAGTTAATATCGCCCCGCTCCATTTTCAAATCCCTACTTAACCACCTTCCCAAGCTTGGATTATACGCCCTGTACTCATACAGCACCAAATCAGTATTATTTTCAGTTCTCTTGGTACTAAATCGGAAAGGATTGAGACTAGCAGCCGGACCGGAGATGCGGATGGGTTCACCAAATGGACCATACTCATAACGGGCGGTGACGTCGCCGGTTGTGGAACTAACTAATGCTACAATGTTACCATTGCCGTCATAACATGTAAAATGAGCGCCAGATGCGGGACCTGATGCAGTGTGTAACGTTACCCATGCTAACCCACCGACACCACCAGCGCCGTCCATCGTCACGCTCAGGTCCGGGCCCCAAGCATAGCTCCGCACCAGTGTGTTGTTCGTTGCGTTTAGCTCTACAATGTGCCGGCCAAATAACATTGGATCACTCATAAATTTTAAATTCTCTACCACAAACCAAGCATTATTTGTCCAAATCGATGTTACCTGCTGTATCCTACGCCCAAGAGCATCATATGTCCACTCAATTTATCGATATAATTCGATATCGTGACAGACTAATTCTCAAAGATTATTAGCCTTTTTTAAGCATCGCTGACTGTACTGGTTCAGCAGGTTTGCTGGGCAATGGCCTTCACATAAGTTCCAGCTGTTACCATCACCGCCACGTCGTGACACCTTGCGATTGCCTATGTCATCAAACCCATACTCAAACTGTTGCCCGGCCACTGGCGTTCCATCTGGCCAGTATTTCCTACCTGCAATCACCTGGCCCCGGGTGTAATACTGGTAGAGCCAGGATGAAGAATCGGACTCGGTCCGCCCGATCCGCTGATTGGCGGCGTTGTACTGGTAATTGAACCAAACCGCCGCGGCATAGAGCGGCCTAAATTCCTATTCACCGTTTGTACGGGACAGGGTTCTTTGGGTTACGGGATGGAGAAATGATTTGTTACGATTCCAGTTCGCAACAGAGCTTTTCTTAACCCCGCCGAGCTTACTTTCTCGACGTGGCCATCGCTGAAAAGAAGATTCCCTTTGATGCCATGCAGTCCCACGCTTTTAACCCACTTCGGTGGTGCAGACAGAACCGATTCCAGCACAACCCCGGACATTTGCGCGATGTTCCGGTCGCCTGCCACAATTGATGTCGGTAAAGCCGGATTGCTGTCTATGCCAATGAAGTAGGAGATGTTGGAGTTCGCCATGCTCAACCAATTCGGCGCTCGCTGCCGCACATCTTGAGGACAGACAACGACAACCGTGACGTAAATATCGTTCGAGAGAACCTGCAAATGACGGAATGTCTGCTCACCCATTGCGCCGAACTCAAGAGTGCCGCCACTGTTTGTTGA
>DAOTVW010000320.1:0-1564 GCA_034436035.1 Anaerolineales bacterium | reverse complement strand
TATTATTCTGTCCGCGCTGGGCCTTCTTCTTCGCGGTCTTTTGCCTGTCCATTCGCCATTTTCATATGGCAGCTTTTACCCGAATCAAGGAACTGGGGCCATACGTAAACTTAAATGACCTTTTCCTGTGGATCGGCGTGGGCGCCATGCTCAGACTTGTTTGGAAAGATCGTACCCTATGGGCCCCGAACATTTTATTGGCGATTATTGGTATCGTGGTGCTGGGGAGTTTACAATCTCTATTCTTCTATGGATTCCATCGTGATGTGATGCAGGAGTTGTGGAGATCCTGGATTTTCCCAATCATGTTTTTGGTTGGCGCTAACATGGTAAGGGATAATGATGATGCTCGTCTCTTTTTCTGGGCCCTTATTCTGGGATCATTGGGAGCCGCACTTCAACATCTGGTATACATGCAAACTCAGATGGATATGGGGGAAGTCGGGGTTGGCGTCTCGCAACTGAGAACAATATCATTTAGTATGAGTGGTGGCATATTCCTGGTTATCTCTGCTCTCTATTTCGATATGCGGAAAATTTTAAAAAGGAGTTATAGTTTTCTTTTTTGCATGGCCGCCCTTGGGATAATTGCCATAAGTTATCTCTTGAGTTTTACCCGGACGGTTTGGATTGGTGCTGTCATGGCAGTTGTTGCCTTGTTTGTAGCATTTTATCGGGAACGAAAAAAGGTTTTGCCTAAAATGGCGTATTCTATTGCCCTACTGGTAGCCATATTTTTAATATTTCGCCTGGCGAATACCTTCCTCTTGTCAGATGTTAATTTAGAACAATCAATCAACGAGAGGGCAGATTTTATCCGGTATGAAGACTCCTTTGAGGAAGCCTATCAAACCCGGGAATCCGGCATGGAAACAGAACTTTCCATGTGGAAAAATGGCTCCATTCTCTGGGGCGTGGGAGCCAGTTATCCCCCGGACCTCATGGATTCTACCATTGAAGAGACAGGAGCCCTGGGTCATGTGGCCTACTCCGTGTATCTGGCCCACTTCGGACTGATCGGTTTACTTGTGTATGCCATTTTATTGCCTTATCTCACCATTAAGGGCGGGAGACGTTATTTTTTAATCCACCGGCAAGATTATGGCGGGGCCCTTGCCATGACCGCCATGGCTCTGGCCTTTTTTGACGTCTTCACCCTCTTGTCCAGCAATCATTATATAGCCTCTACAAGCCAGGTGCCGGGGTTGATCTATGGGGCCTTTTGGGGCTTGGCTCGCACCCTTGAAGTCAGTCCCATTGGCTATCCGGCGAACATCATGCTCAACAAGCGGACGCAATCATGGCTACCTGGACCCATAAACCAATTAAGCGGATACCTATAATATGAGTTCCTGGCCCCGTATCACCATCATTACTCCTTCTTTCAACCAGGGAGAATTTCTGGAGGACACCATCCTCTCTATTTTGAATCAGAAGTATCCCAATCTGGAATATTTCGTGGTGGATGGCGGCAGCACGGATAACACCCTGGATATTATAAAAAAGTACGAAGACAGCATTGATTGGTGGGTCAGCGAGCCTGATCGTGGCCAATCTCATGCCA
>DAOTVW010000319.1:0-8104 GCA_034436035.1 Anaerolineales bacterium | reverse complement strand
ACCCGTGCCAGGGAAACCAATGGCGCCCAAATAACGAGCAGCCAAGCCAGCCAAGCTGGTCCAAGCCCCACCCCTAATACTACCAAAAGGAAAGAGCGAGCAGCATGCCCTGAAGGAAATGAGTGCGGGTCCGTTCGGCGATAAATCCCTCCCCATTCCCCTTCAGGGCGTTTGCGACGTATGGTGAATTTGATCCCTAACACAAAAATGGCTGTGATAAAAATGCTGGTTAAATAAACTATCGCTCGGAATTTCCAGAAGGGATTTCCCAGCCACCATAATAATCCCAATCCACCAAACCAAAACCAAGAATCTCCTGAATGAGCAAGAATAGCTGCAAACAAACGAAGCCCTCTTTTATTTACAGCTATACGCAATTTCTCGGATAAGTTATTATCCCATTCGAGAATGCGATCCACCTACACCACCATTTGTTGACGTGCCCGTAAATCGGCTTCTACGATGGCGAACTGGTGAGGTTTATCAATATCCATCCCCATCTCTGCATACGGGCTGAGAATTGCCCGGCCGGTGACATCTAAGCGGGGCGCAACCATCTTGACGGCTTGTTCCAGGGTAATCATCCGTAGTAGCAACAGGAACAATGTGTCGTAACCCACCAATGCAGCTTGTTTGAAAACATTTTTACGGGAGTCAATGATTTTCTTCCACATTTTATCATTCGAGGTAGCTGTCATCGCCCGGATGACGTTGATATCCCCCCCGCACACTTCAATATCTTTCAAACGGGTGTAAGAGCGTTTTGACTCAGGATATTTTTTCTCCATCACTTCGCGTGCAATCACGGTGTAATAAACATCTTCATCAGTTTGCATCGTCTCCCGTACTAACCAATCGACCATCTCCCCGGTCAATGCGGGAATATCAGAAGAGACGACGACAACATGATGGGTGTTTGGATCGATCTCACGCACTTTTATAACCCCAGCACGAATGTTGGCGAGCATATCCTCTTGATTATCGATGCAAGCTGCTAATTTGCGACTGTTAAACTCATTCCCATTTTGTAAACCAACCAATACAACCTGATTGATTTCACGCGCATCGTCCAAAGCATCTAAAATCCATTGGATCATCGGCTTACCGGCTATCTCCAATAATGCTTTGGGTTTCCCTTGTGTTAAAGGATATAACGGTTCTCCCTGCTGGGGAATACCACCGGCGGTGATAATTGCAGATAACATTAGTTCAACTCCTGAAGTTGGGGTTCCAAACCGATTTTATCGATCAATTCATTTAATTCTTCAACGGATAATTTTCTACCTTTCCCGGCAACGGCTACCAAGGCAGCCTCCATCATGTTTGTGCCAAACGAACGGCCATCCAATACCGGTGTTGAAGTGACTAAATACTTGACCCCTGCTTTACGAAACATCTCTACATCGGAAGGTGTAGTAGTATTTGTGGCAATTACTTTTCCATCCAGCCGATACGGCATGTGTCTTTTTACATAATGGCAGTCACCCGCGATCACTGTCGCCCATTGATAATATTTTTCCCATTTAGGTAGATGTACTTCTTGTTTTTCGCCAGTTGGGTAAACCCATTCGAACGGCAGCCGTCCAGCGATGGGCATGAGGATCTGAGCCAATAATTTTATAGTGGAGATTTTACGAATAGCAAAAGGCAAACCCAATGCAAACATCATATCGCCAAAAATACATTCATACCCATTGTCCACGAACGATTTTGTCATTCCCCAGCGGTCGACGCCAACGGTGATGAAAGCTTTTTTCTCTTTGATGTATGTGCCAATATGGTTATCAATAAAGGACGCAAGACGGTATTCCAGAGAATTTTTTAATCCCGCCCCATCAACAACCGGGGTTTGTTTGACATAACGAATCATCGGTTGTACCGAATACAACGGATACCATTTGTTATCTACCATTACGCCTAAATCTGCTCCCCCCACACCAAATGCATCCACTTTTCCATCCAATTCCCGATACATTTCCGCCGCTTTTTCCATGTCCCCATCGGTACCAATCCGTTCGATAGAAACGGTTTCACCTAATAATTCGATTTGGACTGCTTTGTCCCTTTTCGAAGACCCAATACTGATACTAACTGCGCGTTTCATTTTTCCGCCTCCAATTCCATTACTTGTGCCTTCATCATACCGCATCCCTCTCAGTTTGCACAGAGAAATTTTAATAATCTATCAGGAGGAAAATCTGCTTGCACAATATCCTTAACCCATGCCGCTCTCTTACGTTACGATAATCAAATTAACTAACCACAAGATTTGCGCACCAGCAAGATACAACCGGTTTGAATATGTTTTAAGTTTAATAGATCCGATTTTTCTCACCTATAAGATATAAACCCAAACCAGTTTTCTCTACCATTTACTAGAAACTGATGAAAGAAATAAAATCGATGTACAGCGCCATTCGGTAACGCAAACGGTTTCAAATGGGGATATAATGTCCGTAAATCTATTTTTCGACTGATTTTGATTGGAGGTCATGATATGGCTTTACCTATCAATGCCTATTTTAAAGGCAAAATTGTCCCTTATAGCGAAGCGAAAATTGGCATACTCACCCATGGGCTAAATTATGGCACAGCAGTTTTTGCCGGTATACGCGCCTATTGGAATGCAGACCATCAACAACTCTATATCTTTCGCCCTTATGACCATTATCAACGTTTTCTTAATTCAGCGAGACTCCTTCACATGGATCTGGGTGAAACACCGCAAAGCTTAACCCAAATCACCATAGACCTCTTGCGTAAGGATGACTACCACCAAGATATCTACATCCGTCCCCTCGCTTATAAGGCGGATGAAGCAATTGGCGTACGGCTGCATGATTTGCATGATGAGTTCGCCATTGTTGCCTTGCCATTTGAACGGTATATCAAAAACGACACCAGCGCGCACGTCACGATTTCTTCCTGGCGGAGAGTCGATGATAACATGATCCCTGCCCGGGGAAAGATCAGCGGCGCTTATGTAAATTCTGCCTTTGTCAAAACCGATGCTGTATTAGCCGGCTACGACGAAGCTCTGGTACTGACCCAGGATGGCCATGTTTCTGAAGGCAGTGCGATGAATGTCTTCATTGTTCGAGATGGTGTCTTAATTACTCCCCCGGTAACCGAAAATATATTAGAAGGAATTATCCGCCGCAGTGTGATGGAATTAGCCCAATCGGAATTAAACTTAACCGTACTCGAAAGGCCCATCGACCGAACTGAAGTATATTTGTGTGATGAGTTGTTTCTCACCGGCTCCGCTGCCCAAATCGTCGCCGTCACCCATATTGATCATCGTCCCATTGGGAACGGGGTGATGGGAGAAATCACCGCTCGCCTGCGCGTACTTTTCGATGATGCCATTCGCGCCCGTTTACCAGGTTATACCAAGTGGAATACTGCTGTTTACGAGAAGGTGTGACCCCAAAAATGAGACATATCCACCTCGCTTTGATTCCCTTGCAGCGGGAAATCTAATTCTCGCTAGCTTGGTCAAGGTCTCGTTGACGCTTGGATAACCTGACTTTTTGAAATACCAATAAGAACTGTTGCGCCAGTTTTTGACGGTTGAATTCATCTTCAATAAGTTTCCGTCCATTCTGACCCATCGCTTGGGCTAAAGCAGGTTGGTTTTTCAAGGTTAAGATTGCCTGCGCAATGGCTGTCGCGTCACCTGGTGTTACAACCAATCCAGCTTGAGCCTCCGCCACCAATTGGCGGATTACCCCCTCCATTGCCAGGATGATCGGTTTTCCGGCTGCCATGTAATCAAAGACCTTATTCGGATATACTGTGCCATATAAAGGGATTGGTTTTAATATTGCCAAACAAGCATCTGCCATAGCAAGCATTGCCGGAATTTCTCTTTTTGTCACTGCGTCTAAGAAAATGACATTGGGTAATCCCATTTGAACGGACTGTTGGATTAAAGCAGGTTTCTCTTTTCCATCCCCCAGAAACACAATGCGGATATCTGCAAATTCTTTCAATTGGTTAGCTGCTAATAAGACAGTGCCTAGGTCATTCGATAATCCATGCGCTCCAGCATATAGCACCACAAATTTTCCCTCTAATCCAAATCGAGAGCGCAGGTTTTTTCCGAGATGGGCTCCATCGAATAAAGCTGGATCCGCTCCATTGGGGATGCATTCTACCCATTTAGCGCCACGCTCCTTGACATGCGCAATAAACCCTGGCGAATTAACCACCACACAATCCGCTCGTTTTAATAAAAACCGCTCTAACCATTCCGACAAGCGGATCAAAATTGGATTTTTCAAAACACCTACTTGTATCGCAAACGCGGGCCACAAATCACGCACCTCAAAAAGCAATGGGGCTCGTTTTAAACGTGCAATTAACCAGGCGGTGACAGTCTGAAAGATCGGTGGCGAGGTGCCCCAAACCACATCCACATTGGGAACTGTTAGTGCTGCCCAAAAGGAAGTAATCATAAAGGTGATAAAACTGATTGTACGGTGGACAAAACTACGATGGAAAGCCCGATACGTTCGAACTCGCTGAATTGTGATTGATCCCGACCCAACATGTATCGTTTCTTTGCCTAATTTGCTCTGATCCTTGCCGGTTAAATAACTGATCGGGCTGGTAATGATGATGACCTCATTCCCATTTTGTGCCAAATAATGACTTAATTCATGATGACGTGTTCCCCCGGGTTCATCGAGTGCAGCAAAAGCCTGATGGATCAATAATATTTTCATTTTATTCGTCGTGTTTGTCATACATCAAAATTCCAGATTGTCTCAATCGTATCCGGAATAGTTGTTTCGTTATCCAGTATGATAGAAATTGCGGTTTGAAGCTTGGCGTATGTAGGTGAGTACCAGCCATAAGGGTCACCAAGCGGCATTTTTCCATAAACTGGGACACCGCCGCGCACTAAACAGAGCTCTGTGTTGGATGGGTTTTGCGGGGTAATCTTGATCGAATACTTCCCTTGATTGGTTTCAAACAATATCCTCCAACAATTTTTATCTTCATAGACTTTCCAAGGGAAATCTTCCACCAACCAATGTAAGCGAATATGAACAGATAGGGCATGAACCTTTTGTTTTGATTGAGCAAGAATCTCGTCACGCACTATCCATTGGCTATCCTTATCCGATTCTACACTGCGGCGATGGATTACACCCCATTTGCGATAACCATTATGTTCTGCAACGATTTTCATTGGGCGCGAATCACTACCCTCATCCGTTTGGACAATCCTCCCTTGCGCCCAATTTATCCATAAAAAACGCCCTGCTTTGATCATTTGATCCGTATGGTTGACCGTCAAGGTATTGTGATAAAACGATTCTGCCAGGGTATTATTCCATGGCGGAGGTGCGGTATAAAAATAGGTACCAGCGTCTTTGGCAATGTTAAGTCCCCGCCACCACAACTCGACATGGAGTTGATCGGCATGCCCGGGGCGATTATGGAACTGGGTACATCGGATTGCTGCCCAGTTCAAAGACCCTTTTCGGCGCAATATACTGAGGGAGTTTCTTTGCATTAAAGTTGCACTGGGATAATTGAATGAACCAGGGGAATCCTCATTAGTAGTACCTAATCCGTACCAAAGGCTCATTTCGTCCCAGTTACCAGCCGAAATGAGAGGTTTTCCAAGGAATGCCTTACCCGCAGCCTGTACCACCGACCGGTAATCATCAAAAGGAGAGAGACTGAGCAACTGAATCAAGGCGCCATCGTTTGGACCAAAGTTCGGCACTTTGCCATTGGTTCGCTCCAGTAGACTGAACAGCCAATTTGTGGCTTTAGCCAGTTTTTCTTTTGTCGCGGTTGGATATGCAATCTCTTTTTCTTTGATAATTAAATTAACCCATAAGGCGAGTTGCAGCATCAAACGGTGGTAATTGCAGCTATGCTGAAGATAAGCCCCATCCTCCTGAATCTGATGTTGAATACCCCAATTGAACCAACGCCACCCCATCTCCCACCAATGTTTGCTTTGGGGACAATTTGGTAAAACTACCGACGCAGTTATCAAGCCGGCTGCATCGGATAATAGGTGATTGTTATTTTGAGCGAAGCTATAAGAAATGGTGCTGGGGATTCTCGCCGCATGTTCTGCAATCGCTCTCAATAAACGTGCTCTTCTGGCAGGAGTGCTCTGGGGTGAATTTTGAAGTAACGTGTAGGAATATGACCAGGCTATCAATCGCAAGGCAACTTCTTGTGCAGAGATCCAGTTGTAACCATAATAAGGGGGATTATGTTCATCAAATTGTTCAAAATAATTCCAAAATGCAGCGGCGTAACTTTCATCAGCCGAGATCCAATATGCCCGGCATAATAGATATGCCCAACTAAAGCGGGCTACCTCCCAGATTGATTTTAAGTCCATCGGGAGAGAGTCGTTCGGATGAGTTTGATCACGCTCTAATAAAGCGAGTTCGCTAAACCATTGGTACTGTTGTGATTGATAAAAAGGAAGTTCCACCCATGCATGTCCAAAAATCGGAAAGAGACCCTGGCAGATTCGATTAGCATAAGCGATTAATTGATCTCGATCCTCCCCCAATACATTTAGAATCCCTTTTCGATCGGGAGGTGTAAATGGTTGCGCAAAGAGAAAGGGAGTAGAGATGCTTTCTATTTGCCGCAGTGCTTTGCGGCTGCTCCACTCAATCCATCCGGTTTTTAATCCCAGTGCATAAAGGGCATAATATCCAATTGGTTTAAATCCTAATTCCTGCCCTGCTTTTATTGCAATGCCTAATTTATTTATCCATGTCATAGTATGCTTGCGTAGGATATTTTCTCCTCTATTCCGCTTTGAAGCGCTCGCTGAGCTGTGATTGTTGCTTGGCTAACACCCAAAATATCGAGCAATGGAATAGGTGCTGGACGGCCTTGAATAATCGCTTGGACAAAAGCAAGCCATTCTCCCGAATGTCCTTTATCTTGGCTCCATAACGCTCTTCTCACCTGACGCTTTCCATTAGCAATCAACTCTAAACGGCGAAAATCATCCAGCACCGCTATCCTTCCCCCGGAAAATATCTCTAAGCGTTCTTTTGGATAATTTTTATCCCCGTTTGCCAGATAGGTGATCAAACCAATCGAGCCACTGGGATAACGAAATACCAGATGGATATTATCCTCGAGATTGGGTTCCACATTCTTTATAGAATATGCCGCCACTCGCTCAGGTAACTCATCTGTTAGGTATGTCAAAATATCCACGAAATGGCATCCCTCACCAATTAATCTGCCACCCCCTTGTTGAGGATCATTCAACCAATGTTGCGTTGGTATACTGCCAGCGTTGATGCGGTAATGGATCACTGCTGGTTGATATAGAGGACGGAAAAACTCCTTCAAAGCGACCATTAATGGCGCAAAGCGGCGGTTATAACCCACCATGAAAATCGGTAAACCACGTCGCTTTTCGATAATATCATCTACTGAAGTGTAATCAGTTGGAATATATCCCTTGTCTCTTAAAGCATCCACTACTTGGATTAATTCATTTTGGTTTAATACCAATGGCTTTTCACAAAAGACATGTTTCCCGGCTTTAATCCCTTGGATAACCTGACTTGCATGATGGTGATGCCGAGTTAAGATCACGATGGTATTGATCGATTCATCTTGATACAACAGATCTGGTTGAGAGGCTGCATAACGAAAACGGTATTTTTGTGCAGCCTGCTGCGCAGAAACTCCACTAGCCGAGGCAATCCCTACTAACTCAACCAGTCCCACCCTTTTGATAATGGGCAGCAGCACCAACGAAGCGTAATTTCCCGCTCCCAAAACACCTACGCGTATTTGTTTATCTGATTTCGTTTCATAATGGAGAGTTACTTTGTTAATCGGCAAAGCAGCGCTTTCCGTCTCACTATCTCCATTTGGGTAGATAAATAAAACACCTAAAAATGGTTCTGCTAATTTACCGGAGATCAACTGATATGCTCGACTGGCTTGATCTAGTGTAAAGCGATGTGTGATGAGCGGCTTAACATCAATCTTGTTCTCTGCGAGTAAATCCACAAATGCGGATAAATTCCTCCCCTCCGTCCACCGCACATACCCAATCGGATAATCGATTCCTTTTTCCTCATAG
>DAOTVW010000318.1:0-2902 GCA_034436035.1 Anaerolineales bacterium | reverse complement strand
AAACAATTCTATCAAAGCTTCTCCCTATATATTTGGACACTAAATTTTATAACTCTTTTATTTTCAATAACTTATCAATATAAAAAATTATAAATTATTATACCAAAATCCTTAAATTATATTTGCTGATAAATTTAAAACCTTAACATCTATTCTGTATCCTATGCTCTTTGCTTATACAATATCCAAACTTTATTTTATTTTAACCTTCTATATTTCTGCTTAACTAAATGAAAAATACCTTGCTTATTTTTGATGATGATTTTAACCTTTCTAATATTTCTTTTTAACCTTAACCTTCTTAAACCTCAAACCTACCCTTCTTTAATCCTTTACCCTCTCAAATCCTTTACCCTCTCAACCCTATCCTTAATCTTAAAACCTTAATATCCTAATCTTTCCTTCCTTTCCTATGCTAATTTGGACACTAAATTACATAATATACTTATTTTCAAATACTTATCAATATAAAAAATTTAAAATTCTTACCAATAAAATACCCCTTACATCACCCCAATCCCCCTCCCGGAAGGGTTAGTACCGAATGAAGATACCCACGCGTTTCTTATAAAACCGACCGGACTTCTATCACTTTGCCTACTATGTCTGCAAAAACTCCAACCATCCCCCTACAGCATAGCCAAGGTTTGTAAGTATTCTCTCTGCTGTGGGCCCTAAACTCCCTTAAGGCTGTTCAGTACCCTATGAACTCCCTGTTGTGCCTTATTAAGCTCCTGTTCTTTAGCATCCAGGGTCTCCTCCAGGACCATGAACCCGGCTGAGTGGAACCCCCTGATTGTCCTGGAAGCGGAACCGGGCATGTCCCTCCGGGGCATGACGAGTTGCCAGCAGAGGCTCCGTTGAGAGTACTATCCGCGGCGCCAGCACCGAGAAGTGAACTTTCTCTCAATTGCCTGCCATGTTCCCCTGCCGTCATTGCCCAAAACAAAAACATGGGTTGGGTTTAGGTTTATTGTCCTGTAAACCTTGGGGATTATCTCTTCCTTCCTTACAACAATCTCTTCCGGGATGACCTTGTTACCTGTCTTGGACCCCACAACCCAAACCCACAGATTATTATCTTTATCTCCTTGCCTAATCGTAATAGCCATACCTTGATTTCCATCTCTTATGGCATAGGAAGTGCCGTTCTGGTCGTAAACCGCTACCTCTACCTGTCTACCCTCCTCGGCATTTTGATATTGGTGAACAGTATACACTTCTGCCTTGCCGGCATGTTCGGAAAGATTACTATATAGTACATAAGAAATCGTCCAGACATAAGAACTCGTCCAAGGCATGTTGGAACTGATACTGGAAAGAGAACGCGGGTCAAGAGCAGCGGCTTGGCTTGGAATTGCCATTGCGGCGACAGCCTCAGCTAAGGCAGCATCACGCGCAGGAACTTGTTGACCAGCCGCTACTGCCTGCCATTGTCCGTTTACATAAACCTTGGTTGCAGTAGCGCTGTTTTCGGGAATCCAATACCACTGTCCACCCTGTTGGATGGCATACCCCTTACCACCATTATCTATCGCATAAGTAGTTTGATGTGGGTCATACCGGGCTATTAGACCATACGGACTATCACCTACCTGTGCGACAGATCTTCCCTCAGTAGGACCGGGACGCATCACTGCAGCTCGCCAAGTGACCAATGGTCCTGCTACCGGTAGCGCTGATTGTGGAGTTGGAGATGAAGACTCTGCGAGAGGTTGTGTTGGTTGCGAATTTGAGAGCACGCCTTTTCTCTTTTCTGGGGGTATTCCTTTCTCTTCTAGGGGTATTTCTAGGGGTATTCCTACTTTCCCTTGCAGTTGCCTACCATCTTGATTGGTAATTTGTGATTGGCCTGGATTTGCAGAAGGCTCTGTGCGTGGCAGTTGTGTGTGTTCTCCGGCAGGTGGTTGTTGTTTTGAAGAAGGCGGTTTGGGGTCTAGGGTTGGTGATTTTGGTGTTGGGTTCTCATCTGGTTGCTTTGCTGGTGGGTTAGAAGGCGATTTTTCTCTTTGGGACGGCAGATTTGCCGTAGTAACAGAAGAAGACGATTGATTTAACAGCGCTTGAACCTTTTTGTATACGTCCGGCTTACTATCCTTTAATTCAGCAAGCTTTTTATCGGCTATCGCAGCCAATTCTCGGTTCGCTCCACGGGCAGCCTTAACAGCCTTAACAGCAGCTACCCATGCTCGAACTTCATCTTCTTTAGTTGGTGCTGGTAATTTTTCCGCATGATTAAGGAGACGCTCTGCTTCTAATTCCTTCTCGGTCTTAGTGCTCGTCGCAGCAACTGGTGCACTTTCCTGCGCACCTTTCTGGTCCTTATCTGATGCACCACTCTCCCCAACCAGAAGAAAAAGCGGCGCCAGAAATGAAAAAACTATACTACCATTATATGATGCACCACTGTCGCCTCCAGTTGCAGTATCAGAACCCTCTGACGCTGTTGACAAAGAACTCGCTGTAGCGGAACTAGAACCAGATTCATTATTAGTTGATGTTCTAGCCGGAGGGCGATGGTTTGGAGCTGTATTTACTATATCTAAATTAGGTGGTAAACCAGAGTTATCAGGAACTTGTCCATCTAAATAATAAGAAGAAGACGTATCCATCCTTATTACCCTAGGCGGTACGCCATAGGGACCTTGACCGCCACCAGTGCCGCCCGAACCGTCGCCACCTTGACCGCCACTGCCAGCACTACCTTGACCACCAGCACCGCTTCCTGTGCTAGAACCACCACTACCAGAAGAACTACCACCTCCACCACAATTCCCTCCAACACAACCATTACTAGGCACTACAGGCCCACTATTAGGAACTGAAGCAGGTTGTTGATTGGGTTGCGATGAATTTGATTGCGGTGGTTGTTGTTGAGAAGATTGAGGTTGTTGTTGTGGTG